>CAZIQV010000007.1:0-20873 GCA_964541275.1 uncultured Chitinophagaceae bacterium
GCCACCGGCGGCGGCGGCGCTCGCTGCGGGCAGATTTGCCGCCGGAGAAGGCCGGAAGCGGTATCTTTGCCAGCCCGGGGCCATTTCGCAACCACTGCCCGTCACGATCCGCCGGTGCGGGGATTGCAGCGGCCGGCCGCCAGTCCGAATCGAAGCCGCCCTGCGATTGCGAGGCCAAGGCATGCCCAGCTTGACGGTCGAGAACTATCTCAAGGCGATCTACCAGATCTCGGCGACTCAGGACGGCCGGGCGGTCAGTACCGGGCAACTCGCCACGGCCCTCGGCGTCGCTCCGGGCACGGTGACGAGCATGCTCAAGACCCTCGACGCAGCGCGGCTTGCCGCCCACCGTCCCTACGAGGGTGTTGCGTTGTCAGAGACCGGCCGGGCCCTCGCCCTGCGGGTGATCCGTCGCCATCGCCTGATCGAGCAGTTCCTCGTCGAGACCCTCGACATGACCTGGGACGAGGTCCACGACGAGGCCGAGCACATGGAGCATGCCGTCAGCGATCTGCTCGTCGATCGCATCGACGCGTTTCTTGGCCGGCCCGAAGTCGATCCGCACGGTGATCCGATTCCCCGCGGCGACTCCGAGGGCCTGGCCGAGGTCGTCGATTCCGGCAGGCCGCTGTCGGCGACAGCGACCGGCGGGCAGTTTCGGGTTGCCCGCGTGCTCGACCAGTCACCGCCGTTTCTCCGCTATCTCGCCGAGAGTGGCCTGGTGCTCGACGCCGTTGGCAGAGTCGAACAGGCCAGCGACGATGCTGGTGTCGTGCGGGTGCGAATCTCCGGGGGCAGCGTCGCCTTGCCGCGCGAGGCGGCCGCCAGCCTGATTGTCACTCCGCTGCCGGATCCTCACCGGGAAGCTGTTCCCAGACCGCCTCCTGACCGAGGCACTCGTCGACCGCGATCCGGAGCCCGGCCGTGAGCGGCCGGCCCGATCGGGCGAAGGCAGCCAGCAGTTCCCGGCCGATCCACTGACCGAGCCACTCCGCCGTGGTGTTGGCCACCGGCAGCAGGCGGCATTCCTCCGCCGGGAAGACCCAGCGGCGGCCGCTGAAGCGAACCTCGATTTCGTTCCGCCCCTCGACCAGTTGTTGGCTCACAGCCAGCAGTGGGTTTTTGGTCGGCAGCAGCATCGCATGGTCGAGCCCGGCCAGAATCGTCGCCAGGGCGTCCCGCAGCCAGATGAAGTCGACCACCATCCCGTGGCGATCGGGCTGGCCGGGAACCTCGCACGAGACCGTCCAGTTGTGGCCGTGGATCGGCTCGCAGACTTCGTCGGTGAGGGTGATGAAATGACCGGCTGAGAAGACGTGTACGGCCTTCCGCATGGTGACGTTGAACCGCTCTGGCATCCGTTGGGTCTCCGCGCGGGACTCAGTTGGGCGGGCGTTTCTCTCCCGACTGATTTCGCAGCAGAACATAAATGGCCGCCGCGATCAGGTCGGCGGTGGTGCCGGGATTCCGCCGAGGCGGCTGCCGCAGACTTCGATCGAAGGCGGCGACGCCGTCGGCCCAGGCCGGACCCGAAAGCGGGACGAGACGGGCCGCCTGCCGGGAGACGGCGGCGGCCGCTGCCGATCCGCGGCGGCGGGCGATCAGGGAATCGGGCTGCCGGGCCAGCTGGCAGACCGCAGCCCTGACGATCGTCTCTTCCCAACCGCAGCCCGCCGCGTCGAGCCGGACGAGGTCGGCAACCGGGCCTGCCCAGAGCGGCTCATACCCGTCGGCCCAGAGCGCCGCGATGCTGTCGCGGGGTTCCGCCTCGGCTGCTTCCCGCATTGCCGTGAGAATCGACGCCGGGGGAGGGCCGTTGATGTCGTGCCGCTGTCGGCGGCCGAGGCCGCCGGCGCCGGCGGCACGGATGGCCCGGTAAATCGCCGCCGCATCGGCTGCCGTGCAGCGGCTGAGCACCGAGCGGACCGCCTCCGGGGTTGGCCGGTGCCCGCTGCCGTCGGCAGCCGCCAGCGGCGCGATTGCCAGCACAATTCCGAGGTTGGCATTGGAACGGCTCGCCGCCCGGGCGGCGGTGACCGCCGCCTCAATCGTCTCGCCGAGCGGCTGTTCTCCGGCGTGGGTCAGTGGCTCGGCGATCGCCACAGCGGCGGACGACAAGTCGGCGTAGGCAAGGTCGCTGAAGCTGGCCCCGGGATGGACGTTGCCCGGCTTGCGGGCCGTCGCCTCGAGCAGACCGGCTACCGCGGCAAGGCTGCCGGGGCCGCGGCGGGACGGGCCCGGCGGCAGCCTCCGGCCGAGCGTTGCCGCCGCCGCTGCGAGCGGGAGGTCACTCGCCGGGAATTGTGAGTTCTTGATGTCGGGCATCACACGCCTCGGCATGATATGAAACACTACGATTTGATTGATCCAGCGGACTTACCCGGCCGTCTGGCCGGGCGGTTGCCGCGGGCCGCCCAAACGGTGGCGACAGCCCCGGCGGCCATCCGCAGTCTGAACCCAGCGCCATTCGCAAGGAGCGTTCTTGTGCCCCCAACGACCAGCCCCGCCGTCGGACCGGAAGCCTTCATCAACCGTGAGCTGAGCTGGCTGGAGTTCAATCTTCGCGTGCTCGAAGAGGCGGAGAATCCGGAAAATCCGCTGCTTGAGCGGATGAAGTTTCTGGCGATCTTCAGTTCGAATCTCGATGAGTTCTTCATGGTGCGGGTCGCCGGGGTACGCGAGCAGGCCTTTGGCGATGGAGCGCCGCAGGATTTCGCCGCCGACGGCCTCACGGCGATTGAGCAGCTGCGGGCGATCGCCGCCAGGACGCAGGATCTGGTCGCCCGGCAGTATCGCTGTCTGCGGGAGAGCATCGGCCCGGCGATGACCGCCGCCGGGTTCACGCTGGTGCGCTACTCGGAGCTCGACGCCGACCAGCGGGAGTATGTCGACGCCTTCTTCCGCGACCGGGCCCTGCCGATTCTCACGCCGATGGCCTGTGACCCGGCACACCCGTCGCCCCGCTACCACAACCGCGGGCTCTACCTCGGAGCGATGCTCGAACATGAGGCGGGACTCGGTCCCAAGCAGCTCTTCGCCGTCGTGCAGGTTCCCCAGGTGCTGCCGCGGATCGTCGTGCTGCCCGGAAGTGGCGGCGGCAAGGTTTCGTTCGTGCTGCTTGAAGAGCTGGTCGCCGCCCGGCTGCCGGAACTCTTCGGCGGCTTCTCGGTAAAGTCGTGGACCACCTTCCGCATCACCCGCGACTGCGACCTGGAACTGCTTGAGCAGGAGTCGGACGACATGCTGCGGCTGATCGAGGAGCGGCTCAAGGCCCGGCAGCGGGGCCAGGCGGTGCGGATCGAGATTGCCGCTCGCGCCGACGAGACGATCGCCCGGCGGATCATCGACGACGAGGATCTGCACAGCGGCGGCGAGGGGCCCGGCGATTCCGGCTACGACGAGGTCTACCGGATCGACGGTCCGCTCGATCTGACCGGCCTCTGGGAACTCTACAAGCTGCCGGGATTCGAGAAGCTGCATGACAAGCCGTTTACCCCCCGGATGCCGCCCGCCTTTCGGGGGCGGCGGGACATTTTCGCTGCGATCGCCCGCGAGGACATCCTCGTGCACCACCCTTACGAGTCGTTCGACCCGGTCGTCGAATTCGTCACCTCGGCCGCCAAGGATCCCCGGGTGTTGGCAATCAAGCAGACGCTCTATCGCACCAGTGGCGATTCCCCGATCACCCGGGCCCTGATGGAGGCGGCAGAGGCGGGCAAGCATGTCACGGCGTTGGTCGAACTGAAGGCCCGGTTCGACGAGGCGAACAACGTCAGCTGGGCCCGCCAACTGGAGCGGGCGGGCGTCCATGTCGTCTTCGGCTTCCTCGACCTCAAGACCCACTGCAAGGTCTCGCTCGTGGTGCGGAACGAACGCGAGGGGCTGAAGCGGTACGTCCATCTCGGGACGGGCAACTACAACCCTGCCACGGCGACGATCTACACCGACATCGGGCTGTTCACCGCCGACGAGGCGATCGGCGAGGATGCCACGGCCCTGTTCAACCTGCTGACCGGCTACTCGCAGGGGCACGCCTGGAAAAAACTGATCGTCGCCCCGAACGACCTGCATCGCCGGACGCTCGAGCTGATCGACGGTCAGACCGCCCGGGCCAAGGCCGGCCGGCCATCCCGAATCTTCGCCAAGGTCAACTCGCTCGTCGATCACCAGGTCGTCGAGGCCCTCTACCGGGCCAGCGAGGCCGGGGTGCCGATCGAGATTCTCTCGCGGGGCATCTGCTCGCTGCGTCCGGGCGTGCCGGGACTCAGTGAGAACATCCGGGTTCGCAGCATCGTCGACCGGTTTCTCGAGCACAGCCGGATCTACATCTTTGGGGAGGGGGACGACAGCGAAATCTATCTCGCCAGTGCGGACTGGATGCCGCGGAACTTCTTCCGCAGGGTCGAAGTGATGTTCCCGGTGCTCGCTGAACCGCTCCGTCGGCGGATGCTCGACTCGATCATTCCAACCTACCTCGCCGACAATACCCGCACCCGGATCATGCAGCCTGACGGCAGTTTTGAACTGGTGCAGCCCGGCCCGGGCGAGGAGCCGGTTCGCTGTCAGGTGCGGTTCATGCAGGCGTCGGCGAATCCGGCGGCAACGGCGACCAAACTGCCGAGCCTTGACGGCGAGCCGACCCCCGGCCGGCCTGCCGCCAGCGGCAAGCCCCGGGCCACCCGGGCCGCCGGCTCGCGGCAGCGGGAGGGCGGCTTGAAGGGGCGGAAGGCACGCTCGTAAACTTCGGGATTCCGGCCACCGGCTTCGCCACCACTGCGGTGGCGGGCGGTCCTGCTGCCGGGACGGGCGTGAACAGACTCTATGGCCGACGATCATTATCAGGTGCTGGGGGTGTCGCGGACGGCGACAGCGGAGGATATTCGCAAGGCGTATCGCGACCTCGCCCGGAAATACCATCCAGATCTTCATCCCGACGACGCTGCGGCCAAAGAGCAGTTCAAGAAGGTTCAGACCGCCTTCGACGTGCTCAACGACCCGAGCAAGCGGGAGATGTATGACCGCTACGGTAGTTCGTTCGAGGGTGTCGGCGGCGGCGGCGGCTGGAGCCCCCAGGGTCAGGCAGGACCGTTTCCCGGCAGCGGGCAAGGCGGGGCCGAGATCGACCTTGAGAGTCTTTTCGGCGGCGGCTTCGCCGATCTCTTCGGCGGCGGCGGTGGCGGTCGGAGCCGCCGGGCCGGCCGCGGCCGCCGGGCTGCCGCGATGCCGGGCGAGGATCTCTCAGCGACGATCAGCGTGCCCTTCAAACTCGCCATTGATGGCGGCAAGACCGATGTGCGGATCGACCGGGACGGCCGCGGCGAGACGATCAGTGTGACGATTCCCCAGGGGCTGCCAGACGGGGCCCGGATGCGGCTGCGGGGTCAGGGGCGTCCCGGGAGCAGCGGGGGGTCGGCCGGGGATCTGCTGCTGCAGGTCCGGGTCGAGCCCCATCCCCTCTTTCGCCGCGACGGCGACACGCTGCTTGTGAGCCTGCCGGTGGCAGTCTCCGAAGCGATCGCCGGAGCCAAGGTCGACCTGCCGACGCCCTGGGGCACGATCAGCCTGCGGATTCCCCCCGGAACCTCGTCGGGAAAAAAATTGCGAGCCGCCGGCATGGGGGTGCGGCATGCCAACGGTGCCAAAGGAGACCTCATCGCCAGCGTCGAGATTGCGCTGCCTGCGGGCGGCGACGGCCCGGCAACGGAAGCCCTCCTGGAGGCGGCTCGGGCGGCGGAGACGGCTGCCGGGCAGTCGCCGCGGGCGGGGCTGGTCTGGTGAGCGACGCTCTGCGGCAACGGTTTCCGCGGTCGGCCCGCCTGCGGAGCCGACTCGATTTCCAGGCCGTGTATGCCGGCAGAATGTCGGTGGCGGCCGGCCCGCTGGTGCTCTACGGATTGCCTCGGAGCGGCGCAACTGCCCAGCCGCGGCTGGGGCTGTCGGTTTCTCGCCGGGTCGGCAACGCGGTTGTCCGTAACCGCTGGAAGCGGCGGCTCCGGGACGTCTTCCGCCGACTGCGATCCCGGCTGCCGGCCGGGATCGATTTCGTGGTCGTGGTGCGGGCTGCAGGTCCGCCGCAGCCCGGCCTGGCGGGAGTCAACAAGATCGAGCGACTGCTGGTCGACCTCACCGGCCGGCTCGTCAAGAAATTCAACCGCCACGCCGAAACCTCGCGGCCCGCAGACGCCGAGCGACCGCCCGGCGACGCTCGATCTTCGCCGCACGGGCCGGAGCGACGGACATGATCGGCTGGATGTCGCAGCTGGTGCGGGGGGGCGTCGCCGTTGCTGATCGGCTGGCGGTCTCGGTCTTGCTTGGACTGGTGGCCGGCTACCGTCTGCTGCTCAGTCCCCTCCTCGGGCGACACTGCCGCTTTCAGCCGAGCTGCAGCCGGTATTTCGCCGCCGCCGTGCGGAAATATGGTGCGGTTCGCGGAGTGCTCAAGGGCCTCGGTCGGATCTGCCGCTGCCACCCCTGGCATCCCGGCGGCTACGATCCGCCCTGATCTGTCTCCGACCGACCCTCTTCCGCCACGGACGTGTCGACGAAAGACGCCGAGGGGCAACGCTGCCCGAGTTCGGAGCCAACTGGTTCTCAACCGACGCGGCGTTCGGGAGTTCGTTGCCCGGCCGCTCAGCCGATCCCCTGCCGTACTGCCCAGACGGCCGCCTGGGTGCGGTCGTTGACGGCGAGTTTCCGCAGCAGATTCTGGACATGCTCCTTGACCGTCTCGACGCTGATCGACAACGCGTCGGCGATCTCCTGGTTGGACAGGCCCATCGCGATCACTCGCAGCACCTGCGTTTCCCGCGGCGTCAGTGGCGTCTCGATGCCGGCAGGCAGACTGCGGTCAGCGATGCGGCTGGTCATCAGCCGCAGCATGCCCCGCTGATGGGGCTGCTGGCCGGCAATGACGCCTTCGATCGCGGCGATCAAGGCGTCGCGGCCGAGGCTCTTGAGCAGCACGTCGGCCGCCCCGGCCGCGGCCGCCCGGGCCGTGTACGTCGGGTTGTCGAACGCGGTGAAGACAATGACCCGCAAGTCAGTCGAGAGCTTCCGCAGCGGCTTGATGAGAGCCAAGCCATCTTCGCCCTGGCTCAGGCGGATGTCGAGGAGGACAACATCGGGACGCAGGCGGCGGCAGAGTTCCATCGCCTCGGCACCGGTTTTCGCGGTGCCGACCACCTCAATCGGCGTATCGGAGACGACCGCTGCCAACCCTTCGCAGACGACCTGATGGTCGTCGACAACAACGAGCCTGATTGCTGGGTGGTCCGCCATGGTGATGGTTCCTGCCGACAGGTTCACTCAGTTTCGGCGAAAAACGCCAGGGGGGAGTGTACCAAAACAGCTCTCTGTGAGACATCAACCCCTCACAGGAAGCAATTTGCGACGGTGCGGCCCCAGGGCGGTCGGAGGTCGCGACTCGTGCAACGCTCGGCCGGAGACCGCTCGCGGGGGCCCCCGACCAGCGGAGCGGTTCAATTTCCCGCCAGCCAGCCCGCGTGGGTGAGCCATTGCTGGAGCCAGGGAAGCGTCCAGGGATTCCAGGTCGGAGCATGGACCGACACTGCTGAGAGTCCGAGCAGGATCAAAAGCAGCAGGCGGCCGGCTCGGCGGTCCGATAGCCGGTCGGCGGCGGCGGCGGCGGCGGCAGCCCACAGCGGAGCGAGCCAGAAGACCCAGCGAAAGCCGCTGGAAGTCCCGCCGTAATTGCGATCGAGGGGCTGGCGGGTCAGGTAGAAGGCGATCACAACCAGCGTCGCGCCGCCGATGGCCACCGCCAGCAGCTGCCAGCCGGAGCCCGGACGCCGCCGGAGCACCGCAAGCCCGGGGATGAGCAGCAGCCAGGCGGGGGTGAGCGAGAAGATGCCGTGGTGGCCCACCAGCGCGTGAAACGCGTAGACCGCCGGCGAGGGCTCGCCGCGGTCGATTCCCCCGGGATTCCGCCAATAACTTTCGACCACCTTTCCGTTGGGAAGGGTCAACCGATAGTCGTACCAGTTCTCGGGATTCCATTGATCGACGTCGTCCGCCGGTTTGCTGTCTGGCTCGGCGCCCGCGGCTGGGGACGGCCCGCGAAAGGCATAGGCCGGCAGCACCGTGCCATGGGCCAGAACGTTGGTGCCGATCGCTGCCGCCGCGACGACAGCGACGGCCGGCACCGCCGCGAGCATCGTTCGTCGGAGGTCGCAGGCGGCCAGCAGCCCGACGACAGTTGCTGTCCAGGCGAGGGCTGGCAGTTCAAAGGCGGCGGCCAGCCCGGCCGCCAGCCCGGCGGTGGCGAACCAGCCCCACCGTCGCCGGCCATCGAGCAGCACCGCCAGCACCGCCCAGAGGCTCACCGCCGTGCAGGCCGCCGCGAAGAGATGGTTGTTGAGGACCACGGCGAAGGTGTTCAGCAGCGTGCCACCGGCGATCACCGCCGCCGCCCAGAGCCGGCCGCCGTCGGTCTGGCCCAGCCGGTCGATGCAGCCGAAGGTCGCCACTATCGTGACGGCGAGCGGCAGCAGCCCGTAGAGCACCAGCAGCAGCCTGCCGAGTTCAAAGGGATGGTCGCCGAGGGTCCAGCCGCTGAGCCGATGCACCAGCCAGTAGGGGCCGGCCAACAGTACCGGCAGCAGCGGCGGCTTGCTTGAGTACAGATGAAGCCGGCCGTCGCTACCGGGGTGGACGACCGCGTCGATCGAGTCCCAGCCGGGCTCGACGACGATGTCCTCGATTGCAAAGCTGCCCCGCTCGACAAGGCTGCGGATCGTCAGCCAGCGGCTGCGGTCGTTCCCCGAGAGAAAGGGCCGCAGCAGCCGTTTTCCCGTGGTGATGGTCTCGGTGACCTCAGCCCGGATGGCTGCGGCGTCACGCGGGGCGGCGGGATCCTGCCCCGCGAGGCGGCGCTTGACCGCCTCGTCGATCAGCCGCTTTTGCAGGGCGAGCCGGTCGACGCTTGCCACCGAACCGATGCGGCCGAGCACCCCGCCGAGGGCTGCCGCCGCGAGCAGGCCGTAGGCGAGCCAGCGGAGCGGCGCGTTTGGGTCGGCCGCCGGCAGAGCGGCCGTGGTTCGCTGCAGTTGTCCGGTCTGAAGGCCGATCCAGACCCGGCCGAGGTCGTAAAGCCCGGCGAAGAATCGGCTGACGCCGTACTTTGAGACCCCGCGGGTCCGCGGCCGGTGGTGGACCGGCTGCTCGACGACCCGGCCGCCGGCAGCCGCCGCGAGCACCGGGATGAAACGATGCATCCCGGTCGAAAGCGGCAACTGCCTGGCGATCGTCCGCCGCATCGCCTTCAGCCCGCAGTTGTGGTCGTGCAGGCTGAGCCCGGTCAGCCAGCCGACCAGCCCATTGAACACCCGCGAGGGCAGGGTTTTGTGCCAGGGGTCGAGCCGGGGAGTCTTCCAGCCGTTGACCAGGTCGGCCTCCGCCGGCGGAGCTGGCCGGCCCGACGGGCCAATACCGAGCCGGGCGAGCATGGCGGGAATCTCAGCCGGATCGTCCTGGCCGTCGCCGTCGAGCATCACCACGGCTGCCCCCCGTGCCTCGGCGAAGCCGCGGGCGAGTGCGGCCGACTTGCCGCGGCCATCCTCCAGCGGAAGGCAGTTGATCCGCTGGTCGGCGGCAGCCGCGGCGGCAACCTCGGCTGCCGAGCCGTCGCTGGAGCCGTCGTCGATGACGAGCAGTTCCCAGGCGAAGCCGGCGGTGTCGAGCACCGCGGCGATCTCGCCGATCAGCGGCCCGATGTTGCCCTCCTCGTTGCGGATCGGGACGACGAGCGTCGCGTCGGGAGCGGGCGTGGTTGCGGGCGTCGGCATGCAGGCACAACGGCTGGGGCGAGCGGTGCGGCGAGCGGCCCGCCGCAGGGTCGCGAGTATGGCACGATGAGGCCGCCGGGTGTGAGGCGAATTCCGCCCCGGTTCCCGTTTCCTCCCAGCGTTGCCTACAATCGACGCTTCCGCGAACGCACCTCCCCGCGATCGGCGACTCGCCTCCGCCCTATGGCCCGACTGATTTCCCTCGGTGTGATCCTCGGCCTGATCGCCGTCTTCGGTCTGCTTTCACTGCGGGTGATGGCGAGCTTTCTGCTGCCGCTGCTGTTGGCGGCGATGCTGGTGGTGATTTTCGGACCGCTCTACCGGTGGCTGCGGCAGTGGCTGCGAACTCCTGACTGGGTTGCGGCGGGGCTGACAACGGCGTTTGTGCTGCTGATCGTGCTGGTGCCGCTCGTGCTGCTGGTGATCCGGGCCGGGGGCGATGCCGTGGCGATGCTCAAGAGTCCAAGCGGCATCCGGCTCGACCCGGCGATCCTCGACGGCCTGATCGCGTCGGTCAACGATGCGACCGGGTTGCACCTCACCGCTGACGATGTCAACGCCGAACTCCGGCGGTTGGCCGAGGACCTCTTCGGGCCGATCGCCACCGGGGCGCCCGTCGTCATCGTCAAACTGATCATCGGGGTGATCGTAATGACGGTCTCGCTGTTTTACTTCCTTGCCGACGGGGCGCGGATGTTTGCCGCCGTGACCCGGCTGATCCCGCTCGACCAGCGGTACCAGTGGCAGCTGCTCGAGGAATTCGAGGAGATCAGTCGGGCAGTCGTTAGTTCGACCCTGCTCGCAGCAATTGTGCAGGCCGTGCTCGCGGGCTTTGGCTTTTATGTCGCCGGGCTCGAGACGGTGTTCCTGCTGACACTCCTGACGTTCTTTACGGCGATGATCCCGTTTGTCGGGGCCGCTGCGGTCTGGGGCGGGGCGAGTCTCTATCTGCTGTTTTTCGTCCAGAACACCTGGGCCGCTGTCGGTCTCGCCCTCTGGGGGGTGTCGGTGGTGTCGACCATCGACAACGTGATCAAGCCGATCGTGCTCCACGGCCAGTCGAAGCTGCATCCGCTGCTGGCGCTGCTCAGCGTGCTTGGCGGTGTCGGAGCGTTGGGACCGATCGGCATCTTTGTCGGGCCGATCGCCGTCGCCTTTCTGCAGGCGGCCCTGACGATGCTCCAGACGGAACTCGACACGCTGGCCCACGACCAGCAGGCGGCCGGGTTGGTCGCGGCGGCCGAGTTGCGTCGGGAGCCCGACCGAGGGTGAAATAGACCGACGGTCCGACACCCGCTGAGGGCCGGTTGTTGACCTGGAGAGAAAGGCCGCGTCGATGCTGTTGAAACTCGTCTTGCTGACAGCCGCCATGCTGGCGACGGGCATCGAAACCGCCTACGTTCCTGACGACAGCGGCGGCGGCGATTACCTGGTGCGGGTCGAGCCCGATCTGATCGCCGGCAGCAGTCCCTACACGTTCACCAGCGACGTCCCGGCCGACAGCCGGGACGTGCGACGGGTTCGGATCTACGTCGCCGACCGCTGGCCGGCGGCCGTCGAGCGGAGCGTGATCGAAGCGGCAGCCCGGCCCCGACCGGCTGTCGGGGCGGGGGCGGCTTTGGAGGAAGCGGCAGCCGGAGACGTCGAGGCGACCGAAGAGCGTCCCTGGTCGCTGCTGCTCGGCACACTCGTGGCCCTGTTTCTGTCACTTGGCGGGAACGCCTATCTCGGGTTGCTGCTCGGCGGGATGCGCAGCCGCTACCTCGCGTTGGTCCGCGAGCGGCTGCCGCAGCTCTCCTGAGGACGGCGGCCGGGCGGACAGAGCCGCCGCGGCCGCCTTGGCGAGGGCCGATCGGAGGCGATGCCGTCCTGCATTTGAACCGGCGCGACCGGGCCGGCGGCGGTTTCCGTCAAGATCCGGCGGGTCGTCGCGGGCCAAAGAAATATTCTTCGGCCGGCCAGGGCTTTCGAGACCGCCGGTCGGGCGGGCTGGCCGCGGCCGGAGCGGGCCGCGGTCCGGCGAGCCGGGGCGGAGTGGGCCCGAGGAAGCGGACCGTCGCCGCTGCCTCTTGAAACAACGCCGCGACGTGCGCGTGGCAGGTGAGCACCAGCATCTGGCGGTCGCCGGCCTGGTCGGCCATAAAGGCCACCAGGGTCTTGGCAGCCGCCCGGGCCCGGCGGTCGTCGAAGTTGACCAGGGCATCGTCCATCACCACCGGCAGGACGATGCCATGCTCGTGCAGTCCGCGGACCAGTGCCAGTCGCAGGGCGAGGAAGACCTGCTCACGGGTGCCGCGGCTGAGCCGCTCAGGATTCCAGACGGTCCCTTCGGCGTCGTGGACATCGAGCCGGGCCTCGTCGACGGCCGTCGTGATCCGGGTGTAGCGGCCCTCGGTCAGCTGCTTCAGCCAGTGCGAGGCCTCCTGAAGTGCGGCCGGCTGATGGTGTCTGGCCACCTCCGCCCGGGTGGTCTCGAGCAGTTCATGGCTGCGGCGAAGCAGCTCGAGCCGCCGCCGGTGATCGGCGATGTCGGCCTCGACCCGGGCCAGCTGCCGCTGCTTTGGCTCGATATCGTCATCGGCTTCGGCGAGGGCGATTCGCTCTGCGAGCTGCTCCAGCCGGTGCCGGCTGGCGGCGCGGCTCGCTTCGAGTTCAGCGGTTGCAGCCTCGGCGTCGGCGAGCCTCTGCGGCAGCGGTAGGTTCGACTGCCTGTCGAGCCAGTCGTCGAGCAATTCCGGCTCGGCAAAGCGGGCCCGGGCATCGAGCCAGGTCCGCTCGGCCACGGCGACATCTCGTTCGAGCCGCTCAAAGGCGGGCCGCCGGTCGACCTGCTCCAGGAAGGCTTCCTCGCTATCAGCCTCCCAGCGGTCGAGCCAGGCCTGCAGGCTGCGGTCACAGGCCCGGAGCTGACGGACTGCCTGCCGGTGCCGGAGCCTGGCGCGGTCGAGTTTTCGGCCGACCGCCTGCCGCTGATCGTGGGCCCGCTGCTGCTCGTCGAGCAGGTCAATCAGCTGCTGGAGCTGCTCCAGCGGCCCGCCCTCCGGCACCAGGTTGCACTCGACCATCGTCGCGTCGATCCGTCGGGCGGCGGCTGCGAGTTCCTCCCGCTTCTGCCGGGCCTCGTCGGAGAGCCGGCGGCGGTCGTCATCGAGGGCGAGCAGTTCGTGCCGGTGGGTGCCGATCCGCCAGACCTCCGCCGGGCTCAGCGCGGCCGGCAGTCCCCGCTGCTCAAGCGACTTCCGCCAGCGGGCGACCGCTGCCTTGCGGCGGCCGACTGCCCGCTTGAGGGCCTGCCGGGCGGCCTCAAGCCGCTCGGTGAACACCGGCAGGGTATCCTCGCGGCCGGCGAGCTGCTCGAGTCGGGCGATCTCGGCGTCGGCCTGGGCCGCCCTCCGTTCAAGGTCGCCCGGCTGCCCGCGTCGCGACGGCTCGTCGAGTTTCGCCACTGCCAGCTGGCGAGCCGCTTGGGCGATTGTCCGATCGAGGGCTTCGCAGTGCGCGGCCGCCTCGGCCTGCTGCTTGCGGGCGAGGTCGTGCTGCCGCCGTAGTTCGTCCAGCCGCGTGCCGGCCGACTTGTCGAGCGTCCAGGTCATCACCGAGGCGACGCCGGTGCCGGCCAGCCCGAGTGCCGCGATCGCATAGGCCAGCGGACCGGTTGCCACCGCCGGCAGCAGCAGCCCCGAAAGCAGCATGCCGGCACCGACAACAAAGACGCCCCCGAGGCCGAGCAGCCAGTTCATCGGCAACACCTGCCCCTCTACCTGCCGACCCATCTCCCGCTCCAGCTGGCCGGTCGTCTCCTGCAGTTCCTCGACCCGCTGACCGGCGGCGATCCGCTTGCGGGCGGCGGTCGCCTGCTCGGTCGCCGCCTCGATGGCGGCGGTCAGGGTCAGTCCGCCGAGCGTTGCCTCGGCGGACTGCACGCGTCCCTCGGCATGCTCCAGTCGCTTTTTCGCCCGCGTTACCCGCCGCCGAGCCTTGGCGACCGCCCGCGCGGCAGCCTTGCAGCGGCGGGCCCGGCTTTGCAGGGGGCCGAAGGAGAGCGACAGCCCCTCCGGCAGCAGCCCGCCGAGCCGGTCGTCGTCTGCCTCCCCCGAGTCTGCCTGAACAATCTTGGCGAGCCCGCAGAGGCCCACCTGCTCCCCGAAGCGTCGGGCTGCCAGCCGGGCCTGGGTTTCGGCCCGCCCGGCGTCGGCGACGAGGCGTTCGAGCCGGGGGCGCTCATCGGCGAGGGCGTTGATCGCCGTCCGCTTCTCCCAGACGACGGTCTCGGCGGGCAAATCGGCCAGTTCGCGGGCGAGCGTCCGCCGTTCCCGCCGGCGGGTTTCGGCGACCCGGGCCGCCCGCCGCCGGCGTTTCCCATCCTGCCGCCAGCCGTCGTAGTCGGGGTGGACGAGGGTCACAATCTTCAGCGATTCCAGTTCGCCGGCCAGCCCCTGCCAGGTCTGGTGGAGTTCGCCGACTGGAACCGCGGCCCGGATGAGATCCTCGGCATGCCTCGCTCGCTCGACCGCCGCCGCAAGTTCGTCGGTCTCCCGCCGCAGCCGCGCCTGTTCGATGAACAGGTCGCCGACGGTTGCCGCCGCCCCGGTGTCGATCGCGTCGCTGAGTTCCCGACGCTCTCGCTCGAGCGCGTCGAGCGGCGGTTCATCGTTGTCGGCCTCGCCCCCTTCCAGCCGCGCAATCGCCGCCTCAATGTGCCGCAGGGTGGCGGCGACCCGCGAGCGGTCGAGGCCGTTGGCCAGCTCATAAAGCCGGCTGCCGCAGCCCTCCGGCTCGAGCGTCCGCAGTTCGTGCAACTCGTCGAGGCCGAAGGCCATCACATTGGTGAAGGTCGCCTCGTCGATATCGCCGACGAGATCCTGCAGGTAGATTTTCTGTTCGGCGTCGCGGTGGTCATCGAGCCGTTCGATGGTGATGACGTCGCCCTCGTCGCCTCCGATCCCGACGATGCCGTCCTCGTAACTGGCCCGGGTGAGGCCCGCGATCCCCGGCCCTTCGTGCCGCCGCTCAATCAGAAACCGGTGGCGGTCGCGATCGCCCCGGGGGCCGCGGCCGATGGCGACGACCAGCCGCCCGCTGCAGGGCCGCTGGGGGTCGAGTACGCCGCGGCGAAAGAGCCCCTCAAAACCGAAGAAGATCGCCCGGACGAACTCCAGCAGCGAGGTCTTGCCGATTTCGTTGGTGCCGTGGAGGACCTGCACGCCGCGGCCGAGGCCGGCAATCGTGACCTCCTCCAGGCCGCCGAACCGTTCGATTTCCAGCCGTTCGATCTGCATCGGCGTCGCGCTCCGCGGCGGTTAATCTGCTGCCAGCAGTTCCAGTGCCAGCCAGGCGGCCTCCCGGTCGGCCAACCGGCGGCGGCTCCCCGCCTCGCGGTCGGTGACGATGTCGGCGAGGGCCGAGGTGAACGAGTTGCTTGCACCGGGCCGGCCTCCGGAGCGGCTGTGCCCGAGCGCGGCGAGCGGCTCGGCGGTGTCGGCGGCGACGGTCTCGCACCAGACGTCGGCGGTCGCCGTCTGGCAGCGGCTCCGGAGTCGCTCCAGCGTCGCCGCGGCCGCGGCGCCGACATCGATTCGCCGCTCCAGGCTCGTGCCGCAGGCAATCCGGCAGTCGATCAGCCGCAGCGGTCGGGCCGCCGCCGGTGTCGCCGGGTCGGGCACCAGCGGCTCAACCGCCCGCCAGAGTTGCTCGGCGACGGCCATGGAGTCTCCCTCGGCAGACTCGATGCAGACCGTCTGCCAGTCGACCGCCGCCGCCGGCAGAAGCTGCCAGGCGGCCACCGACCGAAAGCTGATGGTGTCGACCGTGCCCGGCTCGCCGTCGGCGTCGCCGGCCACCGGCGGCTGGTAGAGCCTCAGGCCGCAGCAGCCCGCAGGCAGCTGGTCCGCCCGGCCGCGGGGCTGCAGGGGTGGCAGCCCAAGCAGGCTCTCCGGCAGTCCGGCGGGATCGGCCGTCGCCCAGATGCAGACAGTGTCGGGCCGGGAGACGACCGCGGCCGGGAGCGTCCAGCCGGCGGCCCCGATCTGGCGGTCGCCGCCGACAAGCAGCCGGCGGTGCAGCGCGGCAGGCATTTCCTGGGTGACCGCCCGTTCGGCGTCGGCCGGTCCGGCGACCGCCCAGAGTTCGACGGTGGCGGCGCGAATCGTCGCCCGCCACGGGGCCAGCGGGGTGGCGAAGGCGAGGCCTTCCGGCTCTCCCAGCATCCTCAGCAGTTCGCGGGGCGTCGTCGGGTTCGGTGTTGCCACGATCGTTTCGCAGCCGTCCGCTGCGGCAGCGAGCACCAACTGGCGGACGGCGACCACCTGGGCCGGGCTGGCCCGCTGGGGATTGAGCAGCTCGCCGCAGAGCACGACGCCGCGGGCTTCGTGCTGCCGGGCCAGCCCATAAACCCTCTGCAACGCCGCCAACGGAGCCCGCGAGATCCGCTCGCGGAACGGGTCGGGGAGATTTTCGTCCGCAGCGATCGGGCGGTCGATCGCCGGGTCGGCGGCGACGATCAGGTCGAACATGACAGACCTCCTGCGACTCGGTGCGGAAGCGGCGCGGCAGCCGGAGGGCTGCGGCCGCTTTCCCGCGCAATCCAGAACGCTGGATTCCAAGGACTTTTCGCGAACTCTACCGCGGTTGCGGCGGCTTCCGCTACCGCAAAAGCGGCGGTTCGCAGGACAGCCGAGACGCCGCGGCGGCGGCCCATTCCCGGTCGGCAGCAGCCTCGCCGACCGAGACCTGGAACCGGCCGCGGTGGAGGACGCCTTTTTCGATCAGCGTCGGGAAAAACCAGCCCGTGACGGCAAACGGCGCTGCGGCCTCGGCCGGCTGCCGCCACAGGAAGAACTGCCGGGCCTCGTCCCGACGCACGACCATGGCCAGGCTCTTTCCGCCGATCGAGCCGCGGAAAAGCAGGCAGACCGCTGCTGTCGCCGGCAGCGTCTGCCAGGGCAGGTCGACCCTGCCGGAGCCGGCTGCCGGTTCGATCCAGTCGATCTGCCGTCCGGACGTGATGCCGATGAGGGCTTCGGTTGCCGCCAGCCTGCCGTCGACCGCCAGCGCCCCGTCGCTGCGGGTGGCAGCGGTCTGGGTCGAGAGCACCAGTTCAAGCGTCACGGCGGCAGGATCCTGTCGCACCTGCCACTGGCACGCGACCCGGAGCCGGCGGCTGTCAGCCGGCTCGTGAATCGCCACGGCGGATCGCCCCCGCACCCAGCTGTCGACGTGGCTGGCGGTCCCCGGCGGCAGTCGGACCGCCAGGACGTTCGCCGCCGTGCCAGCTGCTGAGAGTTCGACGCCTTGGGCGGGGCACCGCAGGTCGAGTCGACCTGCGATCTGTCCGGCGGCGAAGGTGCAGCCGACCGGCCGCCCGCCGCCGCAGGCAACGGATCCATCTCCGGGGGTTTGCCAACCGAGTTCATTCGGCTGGGAAGCCGTCGCCTTGGAGTCGCTCATCGTATCGGGGAGCATATTGTAAGATCGGACGGCTGCCGAGCCGCGCCGGCGAGCGGCTGACTTTTCCGCCGCGACCGCCGGATGGAACCGACGATCGGGCTGCCCGGCCCGGCCCGCGACGGCCGACGTGAGAAGACGATGACCAAACCGCAGACTGCGACAGGGGCTGACGACGCCGACGGCTATGCCGCGGCCGAACTCGACGCGTTCCGCGGGCTCGCCGAAACGGCCGCCCGCGCCGGCGGCGAGGTGTTGCGGGACTGGCAGGGCCGCTTCCGAATCTCCAAAAAAGGCCCCAAGGATCTCGTCACCGAGGCCGACATCGCCGCCCAGCGGACGATCCGCGAGATTCTGCTCGGTCGCCATCCCGATCATGGCTTCATCGGCGAGGAGGGCGAGGCGGTTGTCGGCGGTCCGGCGGTGCGGTGGATGGTCGATCCGCTCGACGGCACGAGCAACTACGTCCACGGCTTTCCCGCCTACTGCGTGTCGGTTGCCCTGGCCAGCGGCGACACGGTCCTCGCCGGAGCGATCTACGACCCGGTGGCCGACGAATGTTTCACCGCCAGCCGCGGCGGGGGAGCCAGCCTCGACGGCCGCGTCCTGCAGACCGCGACCCCCGCCAACCTCAGTGACGCCCTCGTCGCGGTCAGCTTTCCGCCCCACGTCGGGGCCGATTCGCAGGCGGTTGCCGACTTTCTGGCAATCATTCCCCACGTCCATTCGGTGCGGCGGACCGGGTCGACCGCCATCAACCTCGCCTACCTGGCAGCGGGACGACTCGACGGCTTCTGGGTGCGCAGGATCGCCTGCTGGGATGTCGCCGCAGGCCTGTTGATCGCCGCCGAAGCGGGGGCGACCATCCGGCCCTGCCGTCACGCCGACGATCGGCCGGGCAGCCCCCGCCGACAGCAGGTCTCTCTCGAACGCCCGGCATTCGTCGCTGCGGCGACCCGTGAGATTGCCGAGGAACTCGACAGCCTGCTCGCCGATCGGCCGGAGTTGGGTTGAGTCGAGAAAGCGGGTCGACGCGATCGTCCGGCCGCCGCCGGTCAGGCGGCCGTCACGGCAGCCGAATTCGTCGGGCAGGTTTGCCGGCGGCGGGGTAGGTTCAAAGAGGTCGCGGTTTGCGCAATCGGAAAAGCATCACACCCTTATTACGGCAGCCCGGCGTGTCTGGCTCTTCAATCCAACGGCGACGGAGGCTCCGCCGGCCCGCTTGGCAGGCCTTCCGGGTCGCCCTGCTTGCGGCCGCTGTGGCGGGGGCCTGTCCCGGCGGCGTCGTCGCGGCGGAACCGGCCGGATCGCCGTCGCCGCCGGTCCGGGAGGTGCGTCCCGAGCTTTACTATCTCGAGGACGATGCGGGTGGTCTCGTGCCCGTGCCCGGCTTCCGCTACCGAGATTTTGTCGAATTGATCCGGCTGCGGGAGGGTCTGCCGGGCCTGCCAGAGCTGCCGGGAGCCGTGCTTGAACAGCTGCGGGTCGCCGTCGCCATGCCGCCGGCAGCGGCCGGCCGCCAGACCGCTGCCGTGCGGGTTGAGGCGGTCGTCCGCCAGACCCGGGGAGGCTGGGTGATGCTGCCGCTGAAACTGCCGGAGCTCGTGCTCGACGGGCCGCCGGAGGTGACCGGACCCGGAAGGGTTGTGGTGACGATTGATAGCCAGCCTGCCGCCGCCGACCGCGACGACGAGGCCGCGGCCGATCCCGCCGCCGCTGCCGACGGCCTGCCGGTGCTCGCCGACGGCAGCGGCGGCGGCTTCCTGGCGTGGCTCGACCGCGGGGACAACCAGGCAGCCGCGGCTGCGGCCGGGGAGACCCAGTCGATCGTCCTGACCGGGACGATTCCGATCGATGCCACCTCCAGACGCGACTTGCTGACGCTGACGCTGCCGGCGGCGGCAGCCTCCCGGCTTGAGATCGAGACCTGGCGACGGCAGCCGCGGGTGAGCCTTGAGCCCCGGGTGCTTGCGCCAGCGATCAACTCGCTGGAAGGGGACGCCGCGGGACGAGCTGGCAGCCTGGTGACCGTCGAAGGCCTCGTGGGACCGACCCGCATCAGGCTGGGAAAGCCCGAGGAGCCGGCGGCGTCGGTCGCAGAACTTGCCGAGGTGACCGCGGACACGGTCGTTCGGGTCGACGGCCGGACCGCGCGGATCGACGCGTCGCTGCGGCTCAGCAACCTCCCGGAGGACCGTCGCACCGTGTCGATCAAGCTGCCGCCCCGGACAACCCTCCGCCGGGTCGGCCAGCCGGCGACGCTGGTGCGGCGGGCCGGCACGCCGGAGGAACCGGAGGTCGTGATCCAGCTGGACGATCTCCGCGCCGGCCTGGCGGTGGTCGAACTCGCCTGCGAGCGGGCGATCGACGCCTCGGGCAAAACCGCTTTCGATGCCGGTGGCTTTGCTGTCGCCGGCGTCCCTGCCTGGCGGCAGTGGGGGACTGTTAGCGTGGTCGCCGAGGGGGACTGGCAGGTCGACTGGGAGCCGCGGCCCGGCAACCGCCGCGTCGATCCGCCGGTGGCAACGCAGCAGCCCGGCTTCGTGGCGGCGTTTGCCTACGACTCGCAGCCGGCGAGCCTGCCACTGACGGTGAGGCCCCGCAGCAGCCGCGTGGTAATCGAGCCGGAGTACCGCTACCACGTTGGCGGCAGCCGGATCGAACTCGACGTTAGGCTCCGGGCCTCGATCCGGGGCGTGGCTGCCGAGCGGGTGCGGCTGGCGATTCCCGGCTGGGAAGTTGAGGAGGTCGGGCCCGCCGGCATTGTCGACACCGCTCGGCTGGCCAACGAGGCGGGCGATGTGTCGGTCCCGTTCCTGCAGCCGCTCGCCGGCGACGTTGTCGTCGAACTCCGCTGCAGCCGGCCGATCGATCGGGTCAACACCCTGCTGCGCTGGACGACGCCGGTGCCGCGGGCTGATCTCGTCGGTCCGGCGAGTGTCACGATCAGCTGCGACAGCGACATCGAGCTGATTCCCGACAACGAACTGATCGAAGGCATGAGCCGGCAGGTTGCCGCTCAGCAGGGTCGGGCGGCGAGTGAGCTGCCGCGGATGGCCTACCGCGTCGAGGCCGCCGAGGCGATCTTTGCGGCGACCCGCCGGTTCCTCGACCGTCAAGTCGATGCGACGATCGCCGCCCAGGTCGATATCGGCAAGGCTGTCCTTGCGGTTCGGCAGGTCGTCCGGCTCGACGTCGCCCATGTCCCGCTCGAGTTCATCGACTGGCTGGTTCCCGAGGCGATCCTCGCCGGAACCGACCTTGAGATTCGCCAGAATGGCCAGTTGCTGACCCCCGAGTTGGTCGCCGCCGAAATTCCGGAGCCGGCGCCGCCGGCGACGGCGGACGCCGCTGCCGCTGACGCCGCTGACACCGACGCCGACACCGACACCGATACCGACACCGACACCGACACCGACACCGACACCGCTGTGCCCGGCCCGGGCAGTCCGGGCCGGGTGATCCGCGCGTTGCTGGCCGAGCCGCTGCTCGGCCCGGGAGAACTGGTCGTCCGCTACCGGCAGCCCTTGCCGGAGATCCCGGAAGAGACGACCGTCGCAATGTCGGTTCCCCTTCTGCTCCCGCGGGCGGTGTCGATCGGTCGGGAATCGGTGACGCTCACCGAGG
>CAZIQV010000008.1:0-20415 GCA_964541275.1 uncultured Chitinophagaceae bacterium
TGCTGTGCGACGAGCCCAACGACGTACTGCTTGCTGCCAGAGTCGGCTGCCGGCAACGACGACTGCCAGCGGCAGAAATGAACTCCAGGGATAGAAGCCGACGAGCAACGTCAGCGGATGAAACAACAGGCCGCCGGAGTGGCGTTCCATCGGGGCGACGAACCGGCCGACGTTGTGCACGAGGAAGAAGCCTTCCGGCCAGGCCCAGTCGGTCTCAAGGCCGACCGCCACATACCAAGGTGCGGCCACGGCGAGCATGGCGGCGGAAACCGCGAGCAGCCGGAGTTGCCGCAGGGTCCGCCAGGCGGTCGGCAGGCCGGTCCGCAGCAGATGTCGCAGGAGGCTCGCAGCCTGGTTCGCCAGCGTCCCGGTCGAGTCGGCGGGCGACCGGTGAAACAGCCCTGCCAGCCCGACCCAGCCAACGACGACCGCCAGCGGACCGATGAAGCCGATTGGTCCCTTGCAGAGGACGGCGAGCCCGAAGAGGCCGCCGGCAAGGCCGGCCCGGAGCGGGCTGACGACAGGCTCGGCGGCGGGCTGCTTGTCGGGGCTGACAGCGGCCGCCGCTGGCGAGTTGGGGAGGAACGGTTCGACCAACAGCAGCGTGCCCCAGGTGGTCAGGGCGACGAGAATCGCATCCGGGGTGGCGGCATGGGCCTCGATCGCCACAAGCAGGCAGCCGAGATAGGCTAGCGCTCCGGTGACGCCGGTGGCGGGACTGAACCACCGGCTGCCCGCTCGCAGGATTGCCAAGGCGGTCAGCAAGGCGGCGATCGCCGAAGGCAGCCGGGCGGCGAATTCAGTGAAGCCGAAGAGGGTGAAGCCGAGGGCCATGCACCAGTGCATCAGCACCGGCTTGTCGACGGCGAGTTCGCCGTTGAACATCGGCACCACCCAGTCACCGGTTTCCACCATCGTGCGGGCGATGGCCGCGAATCGCGGCTCGTCCTCATCCCAGAACGGCATCGCTCCGAAGCCCACCGCCAGAGCGGCGACTGCCACTCCAAGGACGAGCAGTCGCGGCTGGCGTTCGATCAGCGTGGAAAGCGTCGGCATCAGAATCGCTCCAGAGGAACTTGGGAAGGGGCCGGTGGCTGCTGAGCGAGGGTTCCGGCAGGCGGCCGGCCGGTGCGGCCGATGATTGCCAGGGCCGGGTCGAACGACGGCGGCTTGAGGCTGAGCAGCCGGCAGTCGGAGGGCAGTTGAGGCAGGATTTCGCCGAGCCGGGCGGCGCGGATCACGAGCCGGGCGGCCGGATCGGTCAGCAGATGATCGCGGCAGGCAGCGGCGTCGGGCAGCGAACGAACCTCGGCGCCGGTGTAGAAGACGAGGCTTGGGCTGATCGGATGCAGTCCGGCCCAGCAGCCCGGTTGAGATGACGGCGGGACTGCGGCGAGCAGCGACGCCGTGCCCTGATGCCGGGCGAGGCGGACCGCGGCAACGCCGCCGAGCAGGGCAAGCAGCAGCACGGCCGAACTGGCAAGGATGGCCAGGCAACGCCGCCGCTGGCCGTACCGCTCCGCCACCGCGGCGAGGCCGGCTGCGGCGATCGGCACGAGGCCGATCAGGCCAAGCCATTCCTGACCCGGGGCAAATCGCCGGGCCACCAGCGGCAGGCCGACGACGAATCCGCCGCCGACCAGGGCGACACTGCCGAGGCCGACATGCATGACGGCAGCGGGTGAGAGACGCCGCCAGAGCGACTTCTCCCAGCCGGTCTGCCCGTCGAGCCAGTCGGCGAGGTACATCGCCGTCAGCAGGGCGAGGCCCGGATAGGCCGGCCAGACATAGCCGGGCAGCTTGGTGCCGGCCAGCGAAAAGGCTCCGACCCAGGCCGCCGCCCAGCAGCCGGCAAAGGCCAGCGGCAGGCGACGTTCGCTGGTCGTCGGCGTCGTCTTCCAGAGGAACACAGCGTGCAGCGGCACGGCGAGGATGACCAGCGACCAGGGAAACAGTCCCACCGCCAGGACCAGCGGGTAGTAGGCAAGGGACCCGTCATGCCCCTCCATCGGCGCGGCAAAGCGGCCGACGTTGTGCACGAAGAAAAACTCCTCCAGACAGCGGCCGCCGGTTTTGATGCTGACGAGCAGATACCAGGGCAGGGCGACGGCGAGGGCGACGCCACCGCTGAGGAGGAGCCGGGTGGCGGCGCTGGCGGTGCCGATTCGCGCCAGCCAGCCGGCGGAGTCCCCGCGGTCGAGGCACCACCGGCAGGCGGCGAAGCTGACCAACGGCAGCACGAGCCCAACCGGCCCCTTGGCGAGGATTGCCAGCCCGCAGGCCAGCCCGATGCCGGTGGCATGACCGAGGCTGAGCGGTTCCGTCGGACGGTGCCGCAGGCCGTGGGCGAAGATCGTCGCCGCCAGCGTCGTGCAGAAAACAAGGGGGGCGTCGGGCGTGGCGGCGCGGCCGCCGATCGCGGTCCAGACGCAGCTGGCCATGATCAACCCGGTCAGCAGCCCGACGGAAGGGCCGGCCAGCAGCCGGCCAAGCCACCCCGAGAGCAGGCAGGTGCCGACGGTCAGCACCACCGAGCCGATTCGGACGCCGGCCTCGTTGCGGCCGAGCAGGCTGATGCCGGCGAGCTGGATCCAGTTGACCAGCGGCGGCTTCTCGACCCGCAGCTCGCCGTTGAACGTCGGCACGATCCAGTCGCCCGAATCGAGCATCGCCAGGCTGCAGGCGGCGTTCTTTGGTTCGTCCTCCTCCCAAAGCGGTGCAGCACCGATGCCCGGCAGCAGGACGCAGCCGGCAGCGGCGGAGATGATCAGCGTCGAGACGAGGGAACGGCGCATCGCGAGCGGAGCAGACCGGGGAATTGGGTGGCGGGGCGGGAGGGTAGGGGTCGGCCGGGGTGCCGGTCAAGCCGTTCCGCCCGGCGTTTTCGGCCCGTTTGCGGCCCGTTTGCAGCCGGTTGACCGCCTGCCGGGGGCGGGTATGTTCAATTGATTCCGCTGGCGGTTTGGCGGCGGAAATTCCCGGGAGAACGATCCTCTTGGCCGACGACGACCCCCCTGCCGACGATGCTCCCGATGCCCCCCCACCAGCCGGTTCCGGGAGCGAGCCTCCCGCCGACGGCGGACCTCCCGGACCTGCCGCTGCCGGCGACGGCGATGCAGCCGGCGGCCGCCTGATCAACCTGCCGATTGAGCAGGAGCTCAAAGAGAGCTATTTGACGTACGCGATGAGCGTGATCGTCAGCCGGGCCCTTCCCGATGTCCGGGACGGCCTGAAGCCGTCGCAGCGGCGGATTCTCGTCGCGATGAACGACCTCAACCTCTCGCCCGGCTCCTCCCGAGTGAAGTGCGCGAAGATCTCAGGCGACACCAGCGGCAACTACCATCCGCACGGCGAGAGTGTCATCTACCCGACCCTCGTCCGCATGGCCCAGGAATGGAACATGCGGCATGTGCTTGTCGACAAGCAGGGCAACTTCGGCTCAATCGCCGGCCTGCCGGCCGCCGCCATGCGGTATACCGAGGCCCGGCTGTCGCCGATCGCCGCCCAGATGCTCGACGACCTCAACCTCGACACGGTCGACTTCGTCCCGACCTACGACGAGCGAAACACCGAGCCGGTCGTGCTGCCGAGCCGGTTTCCCAATCTCGTCGTCAACGGCGCGGGGGGGATTGCCGTCGGCATGGCCACGAGCATTCCGCCGCACAACCTCGGCGAAGTCTGCCGGGCGTTGGTGAGGCTGATTGACGAGCCCGAGACCTCGGTGGCCGACCTGCTCGAGATCGTGCCAGGGCCCGACTTTCCCACCGGCGGCATCGTGATGGGCCGGGAGTCGCTGCTGCGGGGCTACCTGACCGGCCGCAGCACGATCACGCTGCGGGCCCGGACGCGGGTGGAGGAGTTCGCCAAGAATCGGACCCGCATCGTCATCAGCGAGATCCCCTACCAGCAGACCCGCGACGCGATCGAAGAGAAGATCGCCGAACAGGTCAGCGAAGACCGCATCAAGGGTATCTCGGCAATCCGCAACGAGAGCGACCTGAAGGAACCGGTGCGGCTGGTCCTTGAGCTTAAAAAAGACGCCGACCCCGACGTCGTGCTCAATCAGCTCTATCAGTACACGCCGCTGCAGAGCAGTTTTTCCTTGATCTTCCTCGCCTTGGTCGACGGCAAGCCCCGGGTGCTGTCGTTCAAGAACCTTCTCGAGGAGTTTCTCCGGCATCGCACCACGGTCATCCGGCGGCGGACCCAGCATCTGCTCGCCCGGGCCCGCAACCGCAAGCACACCCTCGAAGGGCTGCTGGTGGCCCTTGCCAACATCGACGAGGTGATCGCGATCATTCGCAGTTCATCCTCGCAGGCCGAGGCCAAGCAGCGGCTGATGCAGATCGAGGCGCCGGCGGCCCTGCTTGAGCGGGCGCTCGGCGAGGAGGGCTTCACCGTGCTGCAGGAGGAGCGGGGCGTGGCCGAGACCTACGGGCTCTCGCCGGTGCAGGCCGATGCGGTGCTGCGGCTGACGCTCGGTCAACTGGTCAACCTCGAGCAGGAAAAGCTCGGCGGCGAGCATCGCGAACTGCTTGAGAAGATTCGCGAGTACCGGCGAATCCTCTCCAGCGAGGCGAATATCCGCAGCCTCATCCGCGAGGATCTGCTGACGCTCGAAACCAAGTTCGCCAACCCGCGTCGGACGGAGATCAGCGGCGAGCTGGCCGACATCCGCGACATGGCCGACCTGATCAGCGAGGCGACGATGGTCGTCACGATATCGCGGTCGGGCTACGTGAAGCGGACCGCCGCGGACACCTACCGGGCCCAGCGGCGCGGCGGCAAGGGGCTGACCGGGGCCCGGGTTGACGAGTCTGATCCGGTCGAGCACTTCTTCGTCGCCAGCACCCACGACTGGCTGCTCGTCTTCACGACCAAGGGCAAGGTGTTCTCGATGCGGGTGTTTGAGTTGCCGGAACTCGCCCGCGATTCCAAGGGCCGGGCCCTGGTCAATCTGCTGGAGTTCGAGCCAGGCGAGCGGGTGGCGGAGTGCCGGGCGGTCTCCGGCTTTGAGGATCCGGAGCAGTGCCTGCTGCTGGCCACCCGCCGCGGCATGGTGAAAAAAACACCGCTTGAGCAGTACCGGCGACGGCGGACAAAGGGCCTGATTGCGGTGAAGCTTCGCGAGGACGATGAACTGATCGGGGCGGTCGTGACGCGGCCCGGTGACGAACTCGTGCTCGCGACTGCCAAGGGAATGGCGATCCGGTTTCCCGAGTCGGACGCCCGGCCGATGGGCCGTGACACCAGCGGCGTGCGGGGGATCAAGCTCGGGAAGGGCGACCAGCTCGTCGGTATCGTCGTTGCCGATCCCGAGGCAACCCTGCTGACTGTCTGCGGAAAAGGCTATGGGAAGCGGACCCCCTTTGGACTTGGCACACCGCCGGCCGAGGGCGAGTCGGCTGCGGGAGCTGAGCCGCCCGCGGCGGCCGCTGACGACGAAGTTGAGTCGGAATCGAGCAGCATGCGGTACCGCACCCAGGGGCGGGGCGGCAAGGGAATTCGCGACATCAAGACCACGGCCCGCAACGGTGAGGTGGTCTCGGTCGTGGCCGTCCGCGACGACGATCAGGTGCTGATGATGACCGCTCGGGGCAAGCTCCAGCGGGTCAATGTCGGCGAGATCAAAACGATTGGCCGCAACACCCAGGGCGTGCGGATCATGCGGCTCGACGCAACCGACGCGCTCGCCGCGGTGGTGCCGGTGCCGCCGAGTGAGCAGGAAGAGGCCGACGCCGTGGCCGCCGAGGAATAGGCCTGCCGCGAGGCTGGGCCGCGAAAGGAGTTGTTGTGCGAATTGCAGTCGTCGGGACCGGCTACGTTGGCCTGGTGACCGGAACCTGTCTGGCCGACAGCGGCAACAGCGTCACCTGCCTCGACATCGACGCCGCCAAGGTCGAGCGGCTCAGCCGCGGCGAGGTGCCGATCTATGAGCCGGGACTCGAAGAACTCGTCCACCGCAATGCCAAGGCCGGCCGGCTCTCCTTCGCGACCGACACGGCCGTCGCCATCACCGCGGCTGAAATTGTCTTCCTGGCGGTTGGAACCCCGCCCAACAGCGACGGGTCGGCCGACCTTTCGGCGCTCTGGAAGGTGGTCGACGGGATCGCGCCGCATCTCGATCCCGATGCGATCGTCATCACCAAAAGCACGGTGCCGGTCGGCACCGCCGCCGGGATCGAACGCCGGCTGCAGGAGGCGACGGGCCGCGACTGTCAGGTGGCCAGCAACCCCGAGTTCCTCAAGGAGGGGGCGGCGATCGAGGATTTCCAGAAGCCCGACCGGGTGGTCGTCGGGGTGCGGACGCCGGCCGTCGCGGAAAAGCTGCGCACGCTCTACGCACCGTTTTTGCGAACCGAAAACCCGTTTCTGGTGATGACGCCGGAGAGCGCCGAGATGACCAAATATGTCGCCAACGCCCTGCTGGCGACCAAGATCAGCTTTATCAACGAGGTTGCCAATCTCTGCGAGCGGATGGCGGCCGATATCGACGACGTGCGACGGGGGATCGGCCACGACAGCCGGATCGGCTTCGCCTTTCTGTTCCCGGGGGCCGGCTACGGCGGAAGCTGCTTTCCCAAGGACGTGCAGGCGCTCGCCGCCATGGCCCGGGACCACGGCTGCGACAATCGCATTTTGACGGCGGTCCATCAGACTAATCTTGCCCAGAAAAAAGTCCTCGGTGACAAGCTCGCAGCCTTCTTTGGCGGCCGGCTGGCGGGCCGCCGGATTGCCGTCTGGGGGCTCGCCTTCAAGCCCCGAACCGACGACATCCGCGATGCCCCGGCGCTCGATCTGATCGATCGGCTATTGGCTGAGTCGGCGGTGGTCCGGGCTTTTGATCCGGAGGCGATGCCGCATGTCCGCAGCCGGTATGGTGACCGGATCGAGTACGCGGAGAATCCGCTCGATGCCGCCGCCGCCGCCGACGCGTTGGTGGTCGTGACGGAATGGGGGGACTTTCGCCGGCCCGACCTCCGGGCCCTCAAGCAGACGATGGCCGCCCCGGTGATCTTCGACGGCAGAAATCTCTACGACGCCGCCGAGTTGCAGGATCTCGGCTTCGCTTACCAGGCGATTGGCAAAGTCCCGGTTGACGGCAGGACGACGACGGGGCCGACTGCCTGAATTCTGGCATGAGTATGGTGTCTTTTTTGCGAATGTGTGAGCCTGTTCGACCCGGCAGGAAACTTCTGCCCGAAGTGTTTGACACCTTTCCCGCTGCGGCAGTACGGTTCCGTTTTCTTTGCAGCTCTGTGACCGGCGGCGATGCTGCCGCTGATCGCGGGCGTTTCTCTCTGGAGTTGCCTCACTCGTGACCATCTCGTCTGTTTTCGGCCCCGCTGCAGCGGTTGTCCTTGGCTTGCTGCTCGCTCCTGCAACCGCGGCCGACCCGGCCGCCGCGGCTGACCCGGCCGCCGTTCCGGCCACCGCGGCCGAGCCTGCCGCCGCGGCCGAACCTGTTGCCGAGCCGGCCGCGAAGGCCCCGGGCACGACCGACGATGTGGTCGCGGAGGTGCCGGAAGCAGCCGCCGCAGAAGCGGGCCGAATCAGCTTTTTCGGCCTCTACGGGCTGTTCTGGATCGTCGGCCTCGCCGGGGCAGGATTCGCTCTCTGGCAGGCCTGGCAGTTTTACCAATGGATGGAGAGCCAGTCGGGCGGTTCGGAGAAGAACATCGAGATTGCCGGCTACGTCCGCACCGGTGCCGATGCCTATCTGAAGCAGCAGTACAAGGTGGTTGCCCTCTTCTTTGCTGTGATCTTCGTGCTGCTGTTGGTCATGGCATTTGGGCTGAACGTGCAAAGCGGCTGGGTGCCGTTTGCGTTTTTGTCGGGCGGCCTGTTTTCGGGGTTGGCCGGCTGGTTCGGCATGAAGACCGCCACGCTGGCGAGCAATCGAACAGCGGCTGGGGCAGAAAAGAGTCTCAACGACGGCCTGCAGGTCGCCTTCCGGTCCGGGGCGGTCATGGGCCTCACGGTCGTCGGTCTCGGCCTGCTCGACATCGTGGTCTGGTTTTTCATCCTGTATTGGCTGGTGCCGTTGTTCGCGGAACCTTTGTCGCTGACCGATATCACTGTCACCATGCTCTGCTTTGGCATGGGCGCGAGTTCCCAGGCGCTCTTTGCCCGGGTCGGTGGTGGCATTTTCACCAAGGCCGCCGACGTCGGGGCCGATCTCGTCGGGAAGGTCGAGCAGAACATCCCTGAGGATGACGCCCGCAATCCGGCGACGATCGCCGACAACGTCGGCGACAACGTCGGCGATGTGGCCGGCATGGGCGCCGACCTCTACGAGAGCTACTGCGGCAGCATCCTGGCGACCGCCGCCCTCGGCGTCGCGGCCTTCCAGAGCGAGGGCGAAAACTGGCAGATGGCGGCCCTGTTCCTGCCGATGCTGATCGCCGCAGTCGGCATCGGGCTGTCGGTCTGGGGCATCTGGCAGGTGCGGACCGACGAGAACTCTTCACAGAAGTCGTTGCTGGCGGCGTTGGCCCGCGGCATCAATCTCTCGACGCTGGCGATCGTCGGAGCGGCGGTGGTTCTGACGTTTCTGCTGTTGGGCTGGTCGAACATCGGGGTTGCGGTCAGCGTGATCGTCGGGCTGGTGGCCGGCTGGCTGATCGGCAAGTGGACGGAATACTCGACGAGCAACGAGTTCGCACCCACCAGGGAATTGGCCGATCAGGCCCTCACCGGTCCGGCAACGATCATCATCGGCGGCGTCGCCGAGGGCATGCTGTCGGTCTGGGCTCCCGTCATGGTCACCGGCATGGCCACCCTGCTGGCCTTCGGCTTTGCCAACGGGTTTGACTTCACCGACCCCAACGCCTTCGCCCTCGGCCTCTACGGGGTCGGCATCGCGGCCGTCGGCATGCTCTCGACGCTCGGCATCACCCTGGCGACCGATGCCTACGGTCCGATCGCCGACAACGCCGGCGGCAACGCCCAGATGGCCGGCATGCCCGAGGTCGTCCGCGAGCGGACCGACGCCCTCGACGCACTCGGCAACACCACCGCCGCCACCGGCAAAGGCTTCGCCATCGGATCGGCCGCGCTGACGGCCCTGGCTCTGCTTGCGGCCTATGTTGAGGAGGTTCGGGTCGGCTTCGAACGGTGGGGTGAATCGGCCGTCACGGTCACCGAACGCGACGGGGCGGAGCCTGGCTCCTGGGTTAAGGTTGCTGCCGGTGTGCTGGTGAAGACGGGCGAGACGCCGGCGGAAAACAAGACCTGGCTGCTGGTCGACAAGCGGGAACTGACCAACCAACTGCCTGACTATCCGAAACTGCCGTCCGGCTCGGTGATCGAGAAGATGCCCGAAACCAAGCCGCTGGAAACGGCCCACGACCTGGTCGAGGTGAAGGACGCCCGGATGGCCGACTTCATGCGGTTTTACGACGTGACCTTGATGAACCCCAAGGTCCTCGTCGGCATGTTTCTCGGAGCGATGAGCACGTTTGTCTTCTGCGCACTCACTATGAAGGCGGTCGGCCGGGCGGCCAAGGGCATGGTCGAGGAGGTCCGCCGGCAGTTCCGTGAGAAGCCCGGCATCATGGAGGGAACCGAGACGCCCGACTACGCAGCGCCGGTGGCGATCAGCACCAAAGCGGCCCAAAGAGAAATGGTGCTGCCATCACTGCTGGCCCTGCTGACACCGGTTGTCGCCGGCATTCTGCTGGGGGTCGGCGGGGTGATGGGCCTACTCGTCGGCGGCCTCACCAGCGGCTTTTGTGTGGCGGTCTTCATGGCCAACGCCGGCGGCGCCTGGGACAATGCCAAGAAGCACATTGAAAGCGGTGTTCATGGCGGCAAGGGAACCGAGGCCCACAAGGCGGCCGTGGTCGGCGATACCGTCGGCGACCCCTTCAAGGACACCAGCGGGCCCAGTCTCAACATCCTCATCAAGCTGATGAGCATGGTCAGCGTGGTGGCCGCCGGACTCGTCGTCCGGTACAGCCTCGAGGCGCTCGGCATCTTTTGACTGCTCAATTCGGCTTCCGCGTGGTGGCGGCCGACCCGTCCGGTCCCCGAGCCGGGTTGCTGACCACCCCGCATGGCGAGGTGGAGACACCGCTGTTCATGCCGGTGGCCACCCTCGCCTCGGTCAAGGGCGTCGATATTGGCCGAGTCGCCGACACGGCCGCGGAGATGCTGCTGGCCAACACCTACCACCTCCATCTGCGGCCGGGAGAAGACCTGGTCGCCCGCAGCGGCGGACTGGCAGCGTTCATGGGCTGGACGGGGCCGACGCTGACCGACAGCGGCGGCTATCAGGTCTTCAGCCTCGCCCGGCAGGTGCGGGTGACCGACCGCGGGGCGGCGTTTCGGTCCCATCTCGATGGCAGCCTGGTCGACCTCACGCCGGAGCGGGCGGTGGCGATCCAGGAAAAACTCGGGGCCGATGTCGCAATGCAGCTCGATCATGTGGTTGGGCTGCCGGCAGATCGGGCCACCGTGGCCGAGGCGATGGAGCGGTCGCTGGCCTGGGCCGAGCGCAGCCTGGCTGCCCGAAGACGGCCTGACCAGGCGATGTTCGGGATCGTGCAGGGGGGGCTCGAGCCCGACCTCCGCGCGGCCAGTGCCGGCCATCTGCGGGGCCTGCCATTTGAGGGCTATGCCGTCGGTGGTCTCTCTGTGGGGGAGGGGCCGGAGGCAATGGCCGGGGCACTGGCTGCGACCATGCCGCATCTGCCCCCGGAAAAACCGCGGTATCTCATGGGAGTCGGCAAGCCCGAGGACATCATCAATGCGGTCGCCGCCGGCATCGACATGTTCGACTGCGTCCTGCCGACCCGCTGCGGCCGCAACGCGCTGCTCTACACCTTTTCAGGACCGGTCCGGCTGCGGAATGCACGGTTTGCTGAGGATCGCTCGCCGGTGGAGCGGGGCTGCCCCTGCTACGCCTGCCGGCACAGCCGCAGTTACCTGCGGCATCTCTTTCTCGCCGGCGAAATGCTCGGGCCGGTCCTGGCGTCCATTCACAATCTCACCTTTTACCAGCGGCTGCTGCGGCGGCTGCGGGAGGCAATTGCGGCGGGCCGCTTCGGCCAGATGCGGCAGGAGTTCCTGCGGACGATCACCGGCTGACGGCGGTTGAGGTGCTTCCGCCCGGGGCAGGGCCGGTGGACTTGTCCACCGGGGTCGGCGACCACTACATTTGCCGGTCGAACCGATCCTTCCGACCGCCGATTGAATCCTTGATGCTCTCTGTCTGCCAGCACCTGTCCTGTTTTCTGCCGCTGGCGGCGGCTGAGCCGGCCGGCCCCGCCGGCCCGCTGCAGCTGTTGATCACCTACTTTCCGATGGTCCTGATTGTGCTGGCGGCCTGGCTGCTGCTCTATCGGCCCGAACGGGAGCGGATGCGGCGACAGCGGGAACTGCTTGCCGCGATCAAGAAGAACGACCGGGTGATCACGGCCGCCGGAATCTGCGGCACCGTCGCCAGCGTCGACCGGGAACACGACCGGGTCATCCTCAAGGTCGATGAAGGGTCTGGGGCCAAGATCACCTGCACGCTGGCGAGTGTGAACCAGGTGCTCACCGAGACTGACGCCGGGCCGACCGGTGGGCAGGGCTAGGTTCGCCTGCCGGGAATCGCAGACGCCAGAAACCTGACGAAAGAAGAGACCGATGAATCGCATGGATGGCTGGTTCGGACCGCTCGCCCAGACCGCTGACGGCGTCGTCCCGACCGCGGGCTGGTGGCAGGAAGGTTGGGCGGTCTGGGCCGTTGCCGTGGCAGTGGTGGCCGTGCCGACCTTTCTGGCCTGGCTCGTCACCCGGCAACTGCGGGTCGGTGAGCTCTGGGGGCGGCTGGCAACCGTGCTGGTAGCCCTCGCTGCCGGGTTGGTGGTCACCAACCTCGGCTGGCCGCCCCGGATGGGCATCGACCTCAAGGGAGGCGTGATCCTGGTCTATGAGATCGACGCCGAGAAGCAGCCTGAGGACGGCGTCAGCATGGACAAACTGGTCGCCGCCGTCAGCCGTCGCGTCAATCCCGGCGGCCAGAAGGAGGTCACGGTTCGCCAGTACGGCCTCAACCAGATCGAGGTCATCGTCCCCGAGGTGGATCAGGCCGAGGTCGAACTGATCAAGCGGATCGTTTCCAGCGCCGGGGTGCTCGAGTTCCGGATCGTCGCCAACCCGCAGGATCCTCGGCACAAAGAGGTGATCGCCAAGGCAACGCGGTCACCCGGCGTGCAGGTCAGCGACGGCAAACGACCGATCGGCCGCTGGGTGCAGGTCGACACCGCCAAGATCGATCCGGCGGGCGATCCCAGCCTGGTCACCCGGCAGGCTTCCGACGGCAGTGTTGAGGTGCTGGCTGTGCTGGACCGCTTCGAGGTCACCGGCGGCTATCTCTCGCGGGCTTCGGGGGGCTACGACCAAAATCTGCAGCCCTGCGTGAACTTCTCGTTCAATTCCCAGGGGGCGGCGCTGTTTGGCACGCTCACCAGCCAGAACCTGCCCGATCCGGCCAACCGGCTGACGAGCCGTCTGGGCATTCTGCTTGACGATGTGCTGCTGTCCGCCCCGACGATCCGCAGCACAATTTCAAGCGATGGCCAGATCACCGGCAGCTTCAAGCAGGCCGACGTTGAGTTCCTCGTTGGGGTGCTCAATGCCGGCAGTCTCCCCGCCGCCCTCTCCAAGGACCCGATCAGCGAACAGAAGATCAGCCCGCAACTCGGGGCCGACACGATCCGCTCGGGCGCCCAGGCGATGCTGCTGGCGACGATCCTGGTGCTGACCTTCATGCTCGCCTACTACCGGTTCTCGGGGCTGGTCGCCGATTTGGCGGTGCTGCTGAACATCGTGCTGGTGCTGGCGTTGATGATCTCGATCAAAGCTGCCTTCACCCTGGCGGGGCTCGCCGGGCTGGTGCTCTCCGTCGGCATGGCCGTCGACGCCAACGTGCTCATCTACGAGCGGATGCGAGAAGAACTCGACCGGGGAGCCTCGGTCCGGATGGCGATCCGCAACGGATTTCAGCGGGCCTTTTCGACGATTGTCGACTCAAACCTGACAACGCTGATCACCGGCGTCGTGCTGTTTTCGATTGGCACCGACCAGCTCAAGGGCTTTGCGGTGACCCTGATCCTCGGTCTGACGCTCAATTTGTTCACCGCGGTTTTCTGTTCCCGGGTGATTTTTGATTTGGCTGAACGGACGCGGCTGTTGAAAAAGCTCTCGATGGCCAGGCTCTTTGGGAGAACAGACTTCCAGTTTGTCCGCTGGGTCCGGCCCGCAGTGATCGGCTCGCTGGTTTTCGTCGCAGTCGGTCTGGCAGCCGCGTGGCAGCGGGGCCAGGGGCTTTTTGATATCGACTTTACCGGTGGGACCAGTGTGCAGATCGCCTTCCAGCCGGATCAGGCCCTTGAGATCTCGGCGGTTCGCGAGGCGGTTGCCAGCCTGCCCGATGTCGCCGTCAGCTCGGTGACGGTCGGGAATGCCCCGGCGAATCTGCGGTACAAAATCGACACCTCCGAGCGGGATGCCACCGCGGTTGAACGGACCCTGCGGGAGGCCTTTCCGGGGCGGCTGGCGACCTACTCGATGGGTTTTGGTGAGGTCGTTTCCACGGCTGCCGCCGCTGACCCAAGCAGCAGCGGGGCTGCGACCGGCTCAGCAGGCGAACCGGCTGAGGCAGGCGAAAAGACTGAGGCAGGCGAAAAGACTGAGGCAGGCGAACCGGCTGAACCTGATGCCGAGCCGGCTGGCGAGCAGCAACTGGCCGCGTTGAGCACTGCAGTGGAACTCGACTTTCCACAGAAGATCAACCTGCCGACGCTGCGGGAGACGTTCGAGCAGGCGTTCACGGCGGCTGGTCATGCCGAGGCGGCCTTCGAGCTGACCGCTCCGGAGATGACCGCCAAACTGAAGCCGTATCGCGTCTGGTCGCTCTCAACAACGCTCGACCCTGAGACCACCCGCGGCATCCTCGAGCAGGTCGCCGCGAAACTTGCCGAAACCCCGATCTACCTCTCGGCGAACTCGATCGGCGGCAAGGTTGCCGGCAACACGAAAATCACGGCGGTCTACGCGCTGCTCGCGAGCCTCGTGATGATCGTCGCCTATGTCTGGCTGCGGTTTCAAAATGTCGCCTTCGGGCTGGCGGCGGTCGTTGCCCTGTTGCACGACGTTCTGGTGACGATCGGCTGCCTCGCCCTGAGCGTGTACGTCTCCCCGTTTCTGGGCTGGGCACTTGTCGACGATTTCAAAATCAGCCTCGACGTCGTCGCCGCCCTGCTGACAACCGTCGGCTTTTCGATCAACGATACGATCGTGATCTTCGATCGGATGCGGGAAATCCGCGGCAAGAGCACCACCGTGACCGCCGAGATGGTCGACCGGGCGGTCAATCAGACGCTGAGCCGCACGGTTCTCACCTCGGGAACGGCCTTCCTGGCGACGCTGATCCTCTACGCCCTCGGTGGCCAGGGCATCCACGCTTTCGCCTTTGCGACATTGATCGGCATCCTCAGCGGTACCTACAGCACGATCTATATCGCCGCTCCGATCGTCCTTTGGCTGCAGGGTCGGCTCGGGGCCGTGCCCGCCGCCGGTGGCAGGCCGGTGACCCAGCCGGCCTAGGCTCTGTCTGAAAGCACAGGAGCTGGCTTCGAGCGGCTCATTTGCCCTCGGGCTGCGTCCGGCTCCATCGCCAGATTTGCGATCTGGCTGCTTCGCCCACCCTTGCCAGAGACCACAGCAGCTCGCCCTCAGGCCAACGGCGGCCTTTTCAGACAGAACCCAACTGCCCCTGGAAAAAGCCGTCGACGGCCCTTGCCGGCGAATGCGGGCAAAGGGCAGTCCACTTTGGGCAACACGCGAAAACGCTGAGGGCCCGCTCGTGGCGAATCGCGACGTCTCTGCGTCACCCGCAGGTGGAGGCAGGCTCTGCGACGAGGTGGGCGGCTTCGACGAAGACCTGTCGTAACGCAGCCCTTAACGGTCAGGCTGAGGCTGCCGATTGGGCCGAGAAGGGCGGGAGCGGCGGAAATTGCTCAATTCCGGCTGCCCTGTCGGCAGCATGGCGCATAGTTGCAAAGCAGCAGGTCGGCGGCGGCGAGGTCACTGTGGCCGCCGACCAACGCCGTCGCTTGGTCTCAATCACGGATTTTCAGATGTCAAACATGGTGCAGGTGGTTCGCTTTGCTGTCGGACTGGCCATGGTTTCCGCCGGCGGCCTGCTCGTCGCTCCGTTTCTCGCAGCGGTTGTCGAGTCGGCTCGGCTGCCTGCAGACCCGCCTCCTGCCAACCCGTCGCCGCGGACCGGCGGTGCCGCTCTGCCATCGGCGGCGGTCTTTGCGGTGCCGGGCACCGGCCTCGCTGGATCTCCGGTCGAACAGCCGGGTGGCTTTGCAGCCGTCGACCGCGAGCAGCCTCAACGGCTGCCGGCAGATGCTCCGCCAACTGCTGAGTCGCCGGTTCGCCCGGCCGAACTGCCGCCGGTCCGGCCTGCCGGTCGGCCCCCCGGCCTTGCCGCCGCCTACCGTTCGACCGTGGAGATGCCGCCGCCACCGCTCCTCGATGTGGCCGGTCCGGCAGCTGCTCGGCCCGGTCGTACCCGCGGCCTCTCCTCCGCGTCGCGCGGCGGCCCTAGTGCGGCAGTGGCGGTCGCGGCCGCAGCCTCCAACGCCGACAGACCCGCCGGGGCCGTGCCTACTCGGGCCCTCCCCGATCGCTACCGGGTGCGGGATGGGGACGATTTGACCGCAATCGCGACTGCGATGTACGGGCATCCTCGCGGGGCCGCCGCGCTCTGGGAGGCGAATGCCGACCGGCTGGAAAGTCCGGACCTGCTGCCGATCGGGATGCCGCTGGTGGTCCCTCCGGCCTGGCAGGTCTTTCAGCGAGACCAGGCAGTTGCCGGGAACCTGCGGCAGATTGAGCCCGAGCCGACTTCGGTCGGGGAGCGTGAGGGAGCTTCAGCCGGGGTCGTTCCAGCAGCCTGGCAGGAGTCTGTCGGTGCGGTGACCGCCGGCGCTGCCGGTGCTGCCGGTGTTGCTCCCTGGCTCGGCCAGCCTGCCGGAACGGCCGCACCGCGTCGAGTGCCCCAAGGTCGGGGCAGCCTGCGGGTCGCACCCGGCGAAACCCTCGCGTCGATTGCCCGTCGGGTCTACGGCGATCCAGAAATGGCCCAGGCGGTGTTCGACGCCAACCGCGACAGGCTGCGAAGTCCGGATCTGGTCGAGCCGGGCATGGAGTTGCGACTGCCTTAAGGGCCTCGCCCCCGGGTACCGACCGCCACGACCCGTCCGCCGCCGCGGCGGGTGATTTTGAATCTCAGGGTGCTGCGGCGATGAGCCGCGTTGCCCGGGAGTGCTGCCGTCGGTACACGGCCGGGAATCCGGGAAACCTTCGGCCGGCGGCGGTTTGCTCAGGCGGGCTGTCGATTGCTCACCTTCCCCAGCAGGGCCAGCGACTGCTTTCGGTGCCCGCATCAAGGGTCGAGTTTCTCGCGGAGAAACCAGCTGCACCACTGCTCGGTACCGCCTGGCAGCGTCGCCAGCTTGTCGGCCCTCAGGGTGGTGTCGAGTTGAACGAAGATGACAGGCCCGGTGTCTCCGCTTCGTCCGGAGCCGGCCTTGGTCTCGTCCCCGGTCGCGAGTCGCTGAAACCAGTTTGCCGGCCGGGCCCGCTGAAAGGTTTTGAAAAGCCGCTCCGCCTGCGAGTCATTGGCTCCGGCAATGATCATGACCGGCAGTTGTTCCAGCAGCGGCTTCGCCGGCCGCCGATCGACCATTGCTCTGGTGTTGAGGGCCGCGCTGATCGAGATCCCCTGCTCAGCCCAGATGGGGCTGATCAGAATCAGGCCGTTTACCTCCTGCCCCTGCGGCCCCCGGGTGTTCGGCTGCCAGCCCCAGTCGGCGGCTGTCCAGATGGCGGCCAGCGTGCCACCGAGCCCCGAGCCGATCACGCAGAAACGATTGAGGTTAACTTTGTCGGTTCGCTGCTTCAGCCAATTCCGCACGGTTTCAAGGTCGCCCTGAATGCGGGCCTGGCTGCGAATCGCTCCGCCACCGGTCCCGGTGATCATGAACAGGTCGTTGCGTTGCAGCCTCCCTCGTCCCGAGCCCTGACGCCCCCCACCGCTTGAGCCATGGGCTCGCAGGTCGGGAACAGCGACGCTGCAGCCGGATTGCTGCAGGCTTTCGGCCAATTCCCGGACCGAGGCATGGTCGCCGCCAATGTCGTGGACCAGCAGCACGGTCGCTGTACAGTCTTCCGGGGCGGGGTAGAAGGTGAGCCTGAGATCGACACCGTCGGATGTCGTCAGCTGCACCGATTCAGTGGCGGCCTCGGCAGCGACAGTCTGGGCAAGAAATGCGATGAGGGCGAGTCTCGCGGCCACCAAAATCAGCGTGACGGCAAGCGGCCGCCGTGTCCGGGCCCGTCGGCGTTGAGAGGCTTCGACGGTCTGACCGCAACAAAATCTCTGGCATTGTGGGGACATATCTGTTTTTCGGGTGTTGCGAGGAGGTGAATCAGGCTGTCTGAAGGCCGTCGCACAAGGCCCACACCGCTGGGGGCTGTGAATCTGCCGGACGTTTGGTCTGGTTTTGCAGGCTGAGACGGCCTCGCAGTTGGCGACAGCATTGAGCGATCAAACCGAAGACGCGGGATGGCTGGGGAGCCCCCCCGACAGCAACCGAGTATAATCAACATGGTACGATATGGCGGTCGCTGGGATCGCTTCGCGGTGGAGCGAACCCGCGAACTGTTGGCAGGGGAACAACGATGGCAGGCGACTCCGACGACCGCTTGACGACCCGGCATGAGGGATCGGTCCCGCCGCCGCTGCCCGCACCGGCTGGGTCTGAAGATTCACTGCCGCGCGGTGTTTCGCCGGCTACTGAGCCCGGCGGTGCGCCCCCGTTGGCCGGGCCGAGGCGTCCGCGGCTTCCCGGCTGGATCGTGAGCCTGTCGCTGCACTCGATTCTTCTGCTCGGGCTGTCCGCCGTCGCGATTGACCCGCCCCCGGCCCCGGTGCCGGCGATCAGACTGGAGCAGCCTCCGGAGGAGCCGGAGCCTGAGGTTGTGCTTGAGCCCGAGGAACTGGCGGTCTCGGACGAGGATTTCGACGAGATTGGGGCCTTGAGTGAGCAGGGTGTCGGGATCGCTGCCGCGGCTTCACCCGTTGCCGCCGACCTTTCCGTTGTCCCCTTGCGGGCTGAGACGCTACTGGAGACGCGGGTTCGGGTCGAGCCGGTCAGCTTTGAGGCGATGGGGCCGAACCAGGTGGACCAGCTGATTGAGATGGTCGCCGGCACCAACGTCGGCGTTGCCGCGACGGGTGCCGCTGGCGCGGTCGATCGGCTCAGCCTCGAAATCGCCCGCTCGCTTGAGGATGCCCCGACCTGCGTCTGCTGGATGTTTGACCAATCAGTCAGCCTAGCGGGGCAACGGCAGGAGATCGCCGGCCGGCTAGAGCGGGTGTTTCGTGAACTCCAGGTCGATGACAGCGGCGGGCTGCCTGTCGGTCTGACGAACATGGTTGTCGCTTTTGGCCAACGATTTCAGTTGCTCACTGACCGACCGACGGCCGACTCGGCGGTCGTGGTCGATGCAATTCGGGGAATCGAGGTCGACAACAGCGGCATTGAGCGGACCTTCACGGCGATCGAGGCCGCGGCCGAACAGCTTGATGCTCGGCAGGGAAGCGGGCGGAACAATCGGTTAATCGTCGTGTTCACCGACGAGGTTGGCGACGACCAGATGATGGCTGACCGGGTTGCGGCTCGCTGCCGGCGGCTCGATACCCCGGTTTACGTGGTGGGCGTGCCTGCGGCCTTTGGACGGCGTTTCATCGAGATGAAGTACGTCGAGTTCGATCCCTCGTACGCGTCTGCCCAGGAATGGGTTGTCGTGGAGCAGGGTCCGGAGACGATGCTGCCCGAAGCGGTACGGATCGGCAGCCCGGCGGTCGCGGACGAAGCAATCGACTCCGGCTTCGGCCCTTTCGGTTTGTCAAAGCTCTGCTACCAGACCGGCGGCTGCTACATCGCGGTCCATGCCAACCGCGGTGCGACGGGCCGGGTTCACGATGGGATGACGGCGGCAATGGCCTCCCGCATCCGCCACTTTTTTGACCCCGAAGTGATGCGGGATTATCAGCCTGACTACGTTTCGGCGGTCAAGCTCAAACAGAAGCTCTCGAGTAATCGCGCCAAGCAGGCCCTCGTTCAGGCGGCAACGGCGACGAACCTCACGCCGATGGAGTCTCCCGAGACCGTCTTCCCGCGGAAGAGTGAGGGCGAACTGGCGAATCTGCTCACGCTGGCCCAGCGGGCTGCGGCTGTGCTGCAGCCGCGGATCGATGCCCTCCACGGCATGCTCGCCCGGGGGCTCCCCGATCGGGACAAGATCGAGGAGAAGCGGTGGCAGGCCGGCTACGATCTGGCACTGGGGCGGGTGCTGGCGGTCAAGGTTCGCACCGATGCCTACAACCTGATGCTCGCCCAAGCCAAGGCGGGCATGTCGTTCCGCAAGCCGGACAGCGACACCTGGGTGTTGCGGCCCGCGGATGAGGTCCGCGTCGGTTCGCGTACAGAGAAATTGGCGAAGCAGGCGACCGAGTTTCTCGAACGAGTCGTGCAAGAGCACCCCGGTACCCCCTGGGCCTTTCTTGCGCAGCAGGAACTGCGGATGCCGCTGGGCTATGTCTGGGACGAGATCCATACCGGCATCAACGATCCGCCTCCGCCTCGGCCGGCGGCAAACAACAACAATCGGCCGATGCCCAGAGACGAGCAACGGCGGATGCTTGGGCCTCCGAAGCCGAAGCGGAATCTGAAGCGAATCTGAGTGACCGTCTCGAGCACCAGCCCGGTACGCTGGTAGCCTGTCCTCAGTGCGCTGCCGTCGGAACGGGGCACGCATCTCCGTAGCGGTCGCGATAAGCGTCTGCTTCGACGCGGAGTGCGGAAGCGGAACCTGCCCGGTGCTTGGTGGCGGACGTGTTCCTTCACCAGGAGGGCTACCGAACGCCAAGCGGCCCCCACCCGGCGCCAGGATGCCGCTATGCGCACCGGCGCCATCTTGGCTTCGCCTGCGTCCGCCCCGGGAAAGTCGGTGACGACGCCTGAGCTTTCCGTGAAGCTATCAGCCTGAGCTTTCCGTCAAGCCACCCGCTCAAGGCTGCCCGCGTCCACTCGCTGGACGTTCACGCCGGCCCTCCAGGCCGTCGTTCACTGCACGTCCGCTTCGCTTCGCCATCCTGGCTTCGCTCGCTTCCGTAGCTCGCTCGTGGGCCCGGGCAGCCCTTCGCTCGTCTTGGAGTTTTCTCCCCAACGAAAAGTGGAAACGGCAGGACGTGCAGAACTTTTAATGACAAACGCCCCCCAAGCTATCTGCCACCCGGCGGCAGGATGCCGCCAATGAGCACCAGCGGAAGCCGGCGAACCT
>CAZIQV010000009.1:0-20389 GCA_964541275.1 uncultured Chitinophagaceae bacterium
TGAAGATCAACAACGACCTCGAGCGGATGGGGGATCTGGCCAAGAACATCGCCAAGCGGGTGGCCCAGCTGGCCGACGAGGGGCCGATCGATCTGCCCCCGGAGATTCGCACGATGGCGACACTCGCCCAGGAGATGGTTCGCCAGAGTCTCGAAGCCGTCGTCAACGGCGACCCGGCCCTCGCCCGCCAGGTTCGGGAGGAAGACGACGCGGTCGATGACGCCCGGCAGCGGGTCCGCCGCACCGTGATTCGGGGCATCAAAATCGAGCCGGAGCGGGTCGAGTGCCTGCTGCGGATCAATTCGGTTTCCAAACACATCGAACGAATCGCCGACATGGCGACGAACGTCGCCGAAGATGTGATCTACATGGTCGAGGGAGACATCGTCCGGCACCGCCTTGGCGATGAATGACCGGATCTGGTCGATTTTGCAGCCAGCGGGGGGGCGAAGTACCATCTTGGACGCCGTGGACTGCCGCAGGCACGGCCGGAACGCCGACGGATCGGGACAGGCCCCGCGGTGAGCAGACGCCGACGTGCAAGCCGCAATTCAAGGTTTCCGCACGCGTCGGCTCCCGCCGGCAGACGGCTCCGCAGATACACAGGCACCGCCTGGAGAGGCCCGATGGTGACACCCCGGCTGATGGCAGCTGCTCTTCGACGATTGCTGCGACACCCCGCGGTGCTGCTGGCGATTTCGCTTGTCCCCGGGGCCGCCGGGGCCGAGGGCCTCGTCGGTGTTCTCCTGACCGGCCCCCGGGTGGGAACAGTGGGCGAACAGGTCGCTTTTGAGGTCGAACTGGTCAATCGGTCAGGCCAGTCGCTCACCCAGCTCCGGGTGATTGACTATTTCGACGAGGGACTGAAGCATCCAGCTTCGGCCAGCCCGATCGAACAGAAGGGCACGGTCGATCTGGCAGCCGGAACCTCCCGGCGGCTGACGCTTGAATTCCAACTGGTGAAACCGGGCCGGCAGTGCCATCGGGTCGAAATTCTTGACCAGAACAGCCAGTCGGTGGGCGGGGGCACAGCCTGCGTTGAGGCAGTGCCGGCCAACTCTCCCGCGGCCGCCGCCCGAGCGAACCCGACGCCGCCCGCCGACTCGGCGGCGGCGGTTTCACCCCCCGCTGTTGCCGGCCCGCCCCCTGTCGCGGCACCGCCGGCCGCCGGCGGGCAGCCCCCGGTCGCTACCGGGAATCGATCCGAGCCGTCGATGCCCCAGCCGGTGCCCCAGCCTCCCGCCGTCCCCCCGGCGACCGCCGCCGGACCTTCGGCGACGGGGACCGCTCCGCCCGCTGCCGGCGGTCCCGAAACAGCCGGCGGCCCGGCGGCACCGCCGGGCGGCGGGGTGGCGGCAGCCCCCTGGCAGCGGGACGGTGCAGCTGTCCCACCGGCCGGACAGCCGCCGACTCCCCCGCCCCCGCTTCCGAACATGGCGGCGCTGGCGACCGGTCCCCAGTCGAAGGCGGCCTTTGAGGTCGGCCTTGAAGGTCCGGCTGAATTGTCCGCCGGGGGCGTTGCCGAGTTCGTCGTCACGGTCCGCAACATCGGCACCGCCAGTTCCGAGACGGCGTCGCTCGAAGTCAGCTGGGATCCGTCATTGACGCCGCTGGAGGCTTCCGACGGCTACACGCTGGGCCGCGACCGGGCCACCTGGTCGCTGCCGGCGATTGCTGCCGGTGGTCGGGAAAGCCGGCAGATCAATTTTCGGGGAATGGCTGGCAGCCCGGCCGGGCTTGGCACCCGGGCTTGTGTCCGCACCCTCCTCGGCGGGCTTCCCGGCGGTGGCATGGTCGCCGATGAGGCCTGCGTCGTCATTCAGGCAGACACGGCCCCGCCCCGATCGGCAGCGGATGCCGGTCTGCGACTCAGCCTCGCCGACCTCGACGATCCGGTCCGGTTCGGCGGCGGCACCACGCTCGTCTGCACGATCAGCAACGACGGCGACCGGCCGACCGGCCCGCTCGACCTGACGATCAGCCTGCCGGAGCAGGCGCGGATCGTCGGTACCCCGATTCCCTCCCGGGTCCGTGTCGACGGTGGCCGCGTCACCTTTGACGGAATCAGCAGCCTGCCTGCCGGCGGCCGGACAACCTGTGAGCTGGTCTATCGCATGGCAACCGCCGATCGTGCCGAAGCGACCGCGGTGGTCGTCGGGAAGGAACTCGACGGCAGGCTTGAGGCGTCGTGCGCGACAACTTTCCTCGGGCCCTGACTCCACGCGAGCCTGCCGCGGGCTACAGTTCAAAAAACCTGAGCAGGCCGCCGGCGTCAGAGAACGCCGCGTGCCGCCCGATCCGCAAAACGAGGGTGCCATGTCCATTGCGACCCGCGAACAGACTGTTGCGCCGACTCTTTCACTGCCCGGTGACTCCTCGCCAGCGGATGATCGAATTGAACTGGGGGACTCCCGTGACCGCCTGGTCGGCCATCGGGTGTATGGGCTGATCGACAGCCCCGAGCGGCTTCGACGGTTCATGGAGGCTCATGTCTGGGCCGTTTGGGACTTTCAGAGTCTGCTCAAGGCGATGCAGCGGCACCTGAGCTGTGTCGGTGTGCCCTGGCTGCCAACGCCCGACGCCGAAGCCCGCCGCCTTGTCAACGAAATCGTTCTCGACGAAGAGTCTGACATGCTGCCCGACGGCGGGTATGCCTCGCATTTTGAGCTTTATCTCGAAAGCATGCGGGCCGCCGGCGCTGATACCGGGCCGATCGAACTGGCATTGTCGCGGCTGCGGCAGGGCGACTCCTTGTCGGTGGCCTTGGCCGCCGCCAACCCGCCTGCCGCGGCCCGCCGGTTCGTCGAGCGGTCGTTCGAAATCATCGCCTCCGACGAGGCTCACCGGGTCGTCGCCGCCTTCACCTACGGCCGCGAAGATGTGATTCCCGACATGTTCCGCCAGGTGGTGGCAATGCTCGCCGAGCGGGAACCGGAGGCCTGGGGCCGGTTTCGGTTTTACCTTGAGCGACACATCGAGCATGACGACGAGCGGCACGGGCCGATCTGCCGGCGGATCGTCGGCCGCATGTGCGGTGAAAATCCGCGAAAGTGGGCCGAAGCATCCGAGACGGCGCGGACGGCGATCGAATCGCGAATCGAATTCTGGGATGCCGTCGCCGAGCGGTTGGCGGCTGAGTAGGTCGCCGGTCGAGCGAGTGCCAACCGGTTGTTGAGCGGTCAGCCAACCGGGCCGCCGGTTACTTTGCCGCTGCCAATTCGGCTTTCTTTCGCTCTTCGACCACTTCTTTTTGGACGTTGGTCGGCATTTGACCGTACTTTGCAAACTCCATCGAAAAGACGCCCTGCCCCTGCGTGAGGCTGCGGAGGTCGGTCGAGTAGCCAAAGGTTTCGGCCAGCGGAACCTCGGCGATGATCGTCGAGGAATTGCCGACGGTTTCGGTCGAAATGATCAGGCCCCGCCGCTTGTTGAGTTCACCGGTGACGGCGCCCTGGAAGTCTGCCGGCACCTCCACTTCGAGTTTCATGATCGGCTCGAGCAGGACCGGCTTGGTGTTGAGGAAGGCCTCGCGAAACCCAGTCCGTGCGCAGAGTTGGAAGGCCATGTCTGATGAGTCGACGTCGTGATACGACCCGTCGGAAAGGGTCGCCCGCACGCCGACGATCGGGAAACCGGCGATCGGCCCCTTGTCCATCGAAAACCGGAAACCCTTCTCGACTGAGGGGATGTACTCCTTCGGCACCCGGCCACCGACCACCTGGTTGACGAACTCAAAGTTTTCCTCCGACTCCTCCGGCAGCGGTTCGAGCTTGCCGACGATGTGGGCATACTGGCCCGATCCGCCGGTCTGCTTCTTGTGCTTGTAGTCGTAGTCGGTCGGCCGGGTCGGCGCCTCGCGGTAGCTCACCTTCGGCGCCCCGACCTCAACGTCGACCTTGTACTCGCGACGGATCCGCTCGACATAGATGTCGAGATGGAGTTCGCCCATCCCGGCGATCACCGTCTCGCCCGTCTCGTCGTCGGTGGAGACCTTGAAGGTCGGGTCCTCGCGAACAAACCGCTGCAACGCCTTGCTGAGCCGGTCGAGCCCGTCCCGCTTGGTCGGCGTGATCGCCATCTTGATCACTGCCTCGGGCACGAACATGCTTTCGAGGGAGCAGTATTTGTTTTCCGAGGCGTAGGTGTCGCCACTGGCGGCGTCGACGCCCATCACCGCGACGATGTCACCCGCTTCGGCCGTATCGATCTCCTCCCGCTTGTCGGAGTGCATCCGCACGATCCGGCTGAACCGCTGCTTTTGCTGGGTCCGTTGGTTGAAGTAGCCCTCACCCTTGGTCAGCGTGCCCTGGTAAATCCGCATGAAGGTCAGCTGGCCGTAGGGGTCGTCGACGATCTTGAAGGCCATCGCGACAAGCGGCTTGGTCGGATCGGCGTCGAGTTCGAACGTTTCGTCCGGGTTGTCCCATTTTTTGGCGTAAATCTTCCGCTCGAGCGGACTGGGCAGGTAGCGGGTGACAGCATCGAGGAGCGGCTGGACGCCTTTGTTCTTGTAGGCCGAGCCGCAGAAGACTGGCGTAATGCTCTGGCTCTGGACCGCCGCCTTGACGACGGCGTGAATCTCGTCGTCGCTGACCGCTTCCTCGGAAAGCAGCTTTTCCATCAGCGTGTCGGAGTACATCGACAGGCTCTCAAGCATCGCATGCCGGGCCTCGTCGGCCTGATCCTTGAGGTCGGCCGGAATCTCCTCGACGCGAACCTGCTCGCCGTTGTCGCCGTCGAAGTAGATCGCCTTCATCGCAACGAGGTCGATCACCCCTTGGAGTTTGTCCTCCTTGCCGATCGGCAGTTGCATCGGCACCGCGTCGACGTCGAGCTTGTCGCGGAGCTGCTGGACGACACGGTCGAAGTTGGCACCGGTCCGGTCCATCTTGTTGATGAAGGCGAGTCGCGGCACCTTGTACCGTTTCATCTGCCGGTCGACCGTCATCGACTGGCTCTGCACACCGCCGACCGAGCAGAGGACGAGCACCGCCCCGTCGAGCACCCGCAGGCTCCGCTCCACCTCAACGGTGAAGTCGACGTGCCCGGGGGTGTCGATCAGGTTGATCGGATAGCCCTGCCACTCGACGCTGGTGGCTGCCGAGGTGATCGTGATGCCCCGCTCCCGCTCGAGGTCCATGTAGTCCATGGTCGCCCCGTCGCCGTCGCCTTTCACCTCCTGGATGCGGTGGATTCGGCCGGCATAAAACAGGATTCGCTCCGACAGCGTCGTCTTGCCCGAGTCGATGTGTGCGGAAATGCCGATGTTGCGGAGCTTGGTAAGATCCATTGCGGTCGCTGTGCCTCGCTGGCGGTTGGGCGGGTGAAAACTCTTCGGGAAGGCCAGGTCGGAAAAATTTTCCGAGCACTCGCCGGGCCCGTGCCTGCAAAAGCTACCTCGGCACGGGAGAACGGTCTTCCATCTCCCCGGAATATACTCGCCGAAAAAAAAACGCGACAGGTCGCCCCCCGCTGGGGCGTTGAATTGAGGGTCGACGCAAACCCCAGCCGCCACGAACGCTCATGCCCTCCCGCGGACGACTCGCCCCAACACCGACCGGCCTGCTGCATGTCGGCCATGCCCGGACCTTTGCCACTGCCGCAACGCGAGCGGCAGACCGCCTGGTGTTTCGGCTTGAAGACCTCGATCCGGCCCGCTGTCGGCCGGAGTTCGCCGCGGCGGCGGTCGAGGATCTCCGCTGGCTGGGGCTGGTCTGGCAGGAAGGGCCCGACTGCGGCGGTCCCTGCGGTCCCTATCGGCAGAGCGAGCGGGGCGAACGCTACCGGGCTGCCTGGCGGCGGCTGGCAGCCGGCCGGTCGATTTACCCGAGCCCCCATTCCCGCCGCGACCTCGAGCAGGCCGCCACCGCTCCCCACCACGAGGGCGGTGAGTCGATTTTCCCCCCGGAATTCCGGCCGCGCGACTGGCCGCTGCCGACATCCCCCGGGGGTGTCCCCTGGAGATTCCGCGTGCCCGACGGCCGCGTGATCAGCTTTGTTGACGGTCGGCTCGGTGTAGTCCAGCGGACAGCCGGGGTCGACTTTGGCGACTTTGTCGTCTGGCGCCGCGAGGATCTCGCCGCCTACGAGTTGGCAGTCGTGGTCGATGACCACCTGATGCAGATTGAAGAAGTGGTCAGAGGCGAAGATCTGCTGACGAGCACGGCCCGCCAGCTGCTGCTGTTTGAAGCGCTCGGCTGGCCCCCTCCAAGATTTTTTCACACGCCACTTCTGACCGACGCTGCCGGCCGGCGGCTGGCGAAACGATCGGGAGGGCTTGCTATCCGCAGGCTTCGGCAGGCAGGTCTCCCGGCCCACGCCGTGCTGCAATCTCCGCTCGAGGAGCTGGCGAGATCGGCAAATGGGCCCCCTGGGACTCGAACCCAGAACTTACGGTTTAAAAGACCGCTACTCTAACCGATTGAGTTAGAGGCCCTTGCTGTGTGCTTCCGCGATCAGACCGCTGGCTCGCGGCCGGATGACACCCTGCCGGCAATGCCCGAGAGAGGATTTGAACCTCCACCCAGTTACCTGGACAAGAACCTGAATCTTGCGCGTCTGCCAATTCCGCCACTCGGGCAAGTGGGGGCTGCCGGGCGACAGCCCAGCACCTCGTGATGCTACCAGCCAGCCTGCCGGTGACAAGGGACCGCAGCGGGGTCTCTGGCCGCGGCTATTCAGGAAAGAGCCGGGTCGAGAGGTACCGTTCTCCGAGGTCGGGCAGGACGACGACCACCATCTTGCCGGCATTTTCTGGCCGCCGGGCCACCTCAAGGGCCCCCCAGGCGGCCGCCCCGCAGCTGATGCCGCACATCAGTCCCTCGCGTTTGGCCATCTGGCGGGTCGTCTCGATCGCGTCCTCGTCGTCGACCTTGAGCACCTCGTCAATCACGTTGAGATTGAGAATGTCCGGGATGAATCCCGCCCCGATCCCCTGAATTGTGTGCCGGCCGGGCTTGATGGGATCGCCGGCGAGCTTCTGGGTGATCACCGGACTGTTGAGCGGTTCGACCGCCACCACCCTGAGATCGGGCTTCTTGGCCTTGAGGGCTTCGCCGCAACCGGTGATCGTGCCGCCGGTGCCGACGCCGCAGACGAGGATGTCGACCTGCCCATCGGTGTCAGCCCAGATCTCCTCGGCCGTCTTCTGGCGGTGGACCTCGGGGTTGGCCGGGTTCTTGAACTGCTGCGGCATGAAGTACTGGCTGCCGGAGTGACTGATTTCCTCGGCATGCCGCACCGCTCCGGGCATGCCCTCGGCGGCGGGCGTCAATACCAGTTCCGCCCCGAGTGCCTTGAGCATCCGCCGACGTTCCAGGCTCATGCTCTCGGGCATGGTCACCCGAAGCTTGTAGCCGCGGGCAGCGCAGACGTAGGCCAGGCCGATCCCGGTGTTGCCACTGGTCGGCTCGATCACCACGGTGTCCGGTCCGAGCCGGCCATCCCGTTCGGCGGCGTCGATCATCGCGCAGGCGATGCGGTCCTTCACGCTCCAGAGCGGGTTCATGTTCTCGATTTTGCCGATGACCGAGGCGACACAGCCCTCCGAGACCCGGCGGAGCCGCACCAGCGGGGTGCGGCCAATGCACTGCGTGATATCGTCGCGAATTCCCATCGGCACGGTGGTGGCGGTCATGGCGGTCTTCCTCCTCACGGTCTGTGGCACAGGCCTTCCAGGGCCTTTTCCCACGAAGGCGAACCCTGAACGCTGAGGTCTTCGGGGCTCGCTGTCGCCGCAGGCAGCGGCCGATCACACGATCGGTCCGCCGCGGCTGCGACCGGAATATTCCGCATTATCGGCAATCTCGTCGCCGCTGTGGAGTTTTTTCCCGGCCATCCCCGGTCCGGGTGAAATCCGCCGCCGCCGGCCGATCAGTCGGCAAGCGGTCGGGTCATCTCGACGGGCACGACCCACTCGTCGTACTGCTCGGCGGAAACGAGGCCGAGACCGACCGCCGCCTGCTTCAGACTGGTGCCGTCGGCATGGGCCTTTTTGGCGATCTTGGCTGCATTTTCGTAGCCGATGTGGGTGTTCAGGGCCGTCACCAGCATCAGCGAGTCGGCGAGGTGATGCCCAATGCGATCGAGGTTCGGCTCAATGCCCTCGGCGCAGTGCAGCCGCATCGAGTCGCAGCCGTCGGCGAGCAGGTCGGCGCTTTCCAGCACGTTGTGGATCATCACCGGCTTGTAGACATTCAGCTGAAAGTTGCCCTGGCTGCCGGCGAAGGCGACGGTTGCGTCGTTGCCAAAGACCTGGGCGCAGACCATCGTCAGGGCTTCGCACTGCGTCGGATTCACCTTCCCTGGCATGATCGAACTGCCGGGTTCGTTTTCGGGAATCGTGATCTCGCCGATGCCGCACCGCGGTCCGCTCGCCAGCCAGCGGATGTCGTTGGCGATCTTCAGCAGGGCCATCGCCAGCCCCCGCTCGGCGGCACTGACCTCGACGAGGGCATCATGGGCGGCGAGGGCCGCAAACTTGTTTGCCGCCGACACGAACGGGTGGCCCGTCTCGCGGGCGATGAAGCGGGCGGTGGCCTCGCCGAACTGCGGATGGGCGTTGAGACCGGTGCCGACAGCGGTGCCCCCGATGGCGAGTTCGTAAAGGCCGGGCAGGGCCCGCTCGAGGCCGGCGATCCGGTCGTCGAGTTGAGCCCGCCAGCTGGAGATTTCCTGGCCGAGGGTGATCGGCGTCGCGTCCTGCAGATGGGTGCGGCCGATCTTGACGATCTCGGCGTACCGCGTTTCAAGTCCGGCGAACGTGTCCCGCAGCGACCTCACCGCGGGCAGGAGCCGGCCGTGAATCGTCTCGACGGCAGCGATGTGCATCGCCGTCGGAAAGGTGTCGTTCGAAGATTGGCCGCGGTTGACGTCGTCGTTGGGATGAACCGGCCGCTTCGAGCCACGTTCGCCCCCGGCGAGTTCGCTCGCCCGGTTGGCGATCACCTCGTTCGCATTCATGTTCGACTGCGTGCCGCTGCCGGTCTGGAAAACAACGAGTGGGAAGTGATCGTCGAGGTCGCCGGCGATCACCTCGTCGGCTGCGCGGGCGATCAGGCCGGCCTTCTCAGCGGGGAGCTGGCCGAGGTCGCCATTGGCCAGCGCCGCCGACTTCTTGAGGATGCCGAGGGCCCGCTTCACCGCCCGGCCCCACTGGAACCGGTCGACGCCGATTTTGAAGTTGTCCCGCGACCGCTCCGTCTGGGCGCCCCAGTAGCGGTCGGCGGGCACCTGCACCTGCCCCATGCTGTCGGATTCACTGCGGAAGGCGGGGGCTGGCTCAGACACGGTTGATGCTCTTTACCGGGTTGCGGCGGGACGCAGAAAGCCGGATTGTCAGGCGGCTGGCCCGGGGTTTCAACCCGCAGCGCTGACGGGGAGCTTGCGCCGCCGCCCCAACTTGCCGGCAGACAGAGCCCAAGACCAGCGGTCTGCGGCACGGCCAGTGGGTTTGGGTTCGCGGTGCAACAGATTCGCGGTAGCTGCGATGGCGGGACGGGGAATCGTGTCGATGCCCCCTTGGGCGTGCGGTTGTTGATGCAGTGCGGTCCCGGCCACCGGCAAAAAAGTCGGGAAAACTCCGTTGTTGGCGGTGTTCACGGCGACCGTCACCACCCCGCCGTCCGCCGCGTCCAAGCAGCGGCCGGCTGCTTCCCGCGTTCGTCAGCCGCGCTCAACGTCTGGCTGGCGATTCCGCGTCCGCGGAACGCGCGGTTTTGAGCCGTTCCGGCTCGCCGGGAGCGAGCGCGAGGGCGAACCAGCCGTCCCAGCTGACCGCCTGCACGGCGGTGAGATCCTGCAGCCGCGGGTGTTCGGTGATCTTTTTCGGGAGGACGGGCAGCGGCCGTTCCCGGGGAAAAATCTTGCCGAAGATCGTCCGCAGGGCAAACTCGATCCGGCCGCGATGCCCGGGACCGCCGATGCGAATCGGCCCCTCGCGTTCCAGGAGCACCCGATTGCCAACCCGCACCGGCTTGTAACTCACCCGGCCGATGACGTCGTACCAGTCACGGCGGCCGCTTTCGAGGGCGTCGATGGCGACCCGAACCTCGATGAGGCCGTCGACAAACTCGACCCGCAGCGGATCGGTCGCTTCAAAGGTCACCGCGACACCCTCGGGCAAATCCTCCGGCACCTCCGGCTCGCGGCCGAGCCGCTGTTGAACCCGGACAAACAGTTCCTCGAGGGTCAGCCGCTCCCCGGCGATGCCGAGACGGTCGCAGGCGTTGTTGAGTGTCGACTGGTGGACCTGCAGCCCGAACAGGCTGTCGTCGGGTTCGCGGGGACGAGGCGTGTGGGCGGCGAGTTGGGTCCCGCCGTGCAGCCGCAGCCGCAGTACCGCCTCCTCCGGCGTGGTCCGCATGAACGGTTCGGGATTGAGGCCGAGCCGGATCAGGGGATTCCAGAACCTGTCCTCAACCGTGCCGACGAGTTCGGCGAATTTCCGCTCCGACTCAGCGTCGGTCTCCCGGCAGGACTGCCAGATGATCTTCTGGGCGACCTCGCGGTTGGCGGCCGGCAGATTCTCCGCATGCTGATTGCGGGCGAGGGTCCGCAGCAGCGAGCCCATCAGCGGCACCGAGTCAAAGCTCGTCGAGACGCTCGCAAGCCGGGACCGGTTCGATGCCGAGGCCGCAGCGGGACCGACCACCAGCCCTTGCCGGCAGAGCTTGACCGGTTTTTCGACCTTGAATCTTCCAGCCCCCCGCGAAGCCATCGAGATCGGCCCGGTATCGGTGACTGCATAGGTCGAAATCTCGCCATCGACGATGAGGTCGAAGCAGATCTCGTCGGCGTCGGGTGTCAGCCGGATCGAGGTCGTCTGCTCGACGACCCGCCGGCCGCGGACCGACCGGCCGAGAATTGTCTCCCGCACTGGTTCAGCGCGGCTGGTGGTCTCGGGCATCAGCCGGGTGAGGAACGCCTCCCGCAGCGAGATCCTCAGGTTTGGGGCGGCGTAATGATTCGCGACGGCCCTGGTGAGGTCGCCCCCGCCGCCGGTCGCGGTGGCGGCGACGGCTGCGACTCCCCGCTGAACCCGGGCGGCCTCACGGGCCTGCGACCTCGCCTCAAAGGCCTCGATCGCCGTGAACAACTCGCTGAGCGTCGCCAGTTGCTCGCCGCTTTCCCCTGGCCCGCCCCCGGCAGCCTGCCAATCGGCTGCCAGAGCCGCGGCAGCCTGCCAGGTGGCGGCCCGCCGCTTGACGGCGAACGCCGCCCTCCGAACCAGGCTCGCCTGATCGTCATCGTCGAGGGCGTCGGCCACTGCCATGCCGGCGGCGACCGCTTCGGCAACCGCCGCGACCGCCGGCTCTGCGGCCGATTGGTGCGGGCCGCCAGCCTCCACCACGCGGTTGACCGCAGCGGTGGTTTGCAACGCCCAGTCGCGAATCCCCTGATACGCGGCAGGCCGCGGAGACGCCTCCGCGGCCAGTTCATCGAGCTGCCGGAGAAGTTCCTCCGGCGGCGGCCAGGCGGTCCGGGGCGGTTCCTGGCTGCTCGGATCGAGACGGCCGTCGCGAAGACCGAGCCGATCGCGGAGCGGCTGGTTCTTCCGGAGCCGCTCCAAGAGCCGCTTCCGGGGCGGCTCGCCAGGCGGTCCAGCGGCCGCGGGTTCGGCTGTTGCCGCAGGGGTCGGTTCGGTCTCCCGAGGTGCCGGCGCGGGGGACCCGAGCGGCGGGTCTACCTGCTCCTGCTGCCCGGGTGGCTGGCGGTCACCGGCTGCGACGGTCTGCGCGAGCCGCTGGACGATCCGTTCCCGGGGCGAGCCGGCCGCAACCGTCTGCCGAACCGCCGGGATGGCGACCGCTGCGGCCCAGTCCTCGCCTTCGGGATCGACCCAGGCCGCATCGGCCGCGGCCGGCGACGAGACCGCCGGCAGTGCCGGAGGGTCGCCGTCCCCGATCCGCTCAAGCTGCAGCGGAGGCGACGGCGCGGTGAGCGTCCGCGGCCGGGCATGGCGAGGCTCCAGCCTGACTGGTCGATCCTGCTCCCGCCGGGCCGGCGGGTTGCCGGCCGTTGTCAGCGGCGGCGGCGTCGGATCACCGGGCGGCTGACGGCTCGCGGTGCCGGTGGCTGACGATGCTTTGACTGGTTCGGTTGCGGTCGGTTGTTTCGCATCGGTGGTGCCGGCTTGATCCGGGCGGTCGGTGTTCTCGCCGGATGCGGGGTTGCCCGGCCAGTCGGCAGCCGTCGGGCCGGCTCCGAGCGTGCGGGTAAGCAGGCTTTCAACCGGTGCCGCCGTTTTCTCCAGCGCTGCGGCGGCAGCCTGCAGCCCTCGGGCCGTAGCTGCCGACCGGCTCACCGATCCGGACCGCCTGACCTCGGCCGCGGTCCCGGCAGCGGCTGCCGCCGGCTCTGCGGCCGTCGTTTCAGCAGCAGTTGCCGGCCGATCGCCGCTGGTTGCCGGGGCTGAGGTCTCTGGCTCCGACCGCGATCGGGAGACCAGCGCCCGCAACGACTCGGGCGAGGTGACCGGTGTTTGCGCCGCCACCTGGCCGCGGGTCGCTGTCGGTTCCGACAGTGCCGTCAACGGGTCGACTGCGGCGGGGGGCGTCCCCAACGGGGCTTGAGCTGCGGCTGGCTCAGGACTGGCGGTGTCTGAAAAATCGGCGCCAGGGGCCTTTTCCGCCGCGGTCACCCGCGGCCACGCCGACGGTTCTCGGGGGTGCCTCTCGTCATCTGCGGCGGCGGGCTTTGTGCCCGATCGGTCAACAGCAGACGTCGGTTCGGCTGTTTCGGCTGGTGGTCGGTCTGCTCGACCGCGTTCGGCGGTCGCTGGCGACGGGTCGGGAACAGCTTCGAGCGACGCCGGCTGCCGCTGTTCATCCGCCAGCCGGGCCAGCCGCAATTCCGGTTCGGCAGCCGGCGGGAAAGCTGGCCGGCTTGCGGTCGCAGCCCCCGCGACCATCGGATGCTTCAGGCCCGGTCGGGAATCGCCCCCGTCTGGAGCGGCCATCGCCGGCGGTGCAGATTGAACGCCCGCTGTTCGCCCGCCAGTAGCCCGGGCCGGAGCCGCTCCGCGGAAGGTCGTAACCGAGATCTGCCCCGGGGTCGCCCGCTCGGCCAGTCGCTTCAGCGACGCCAGGTCGTCGGTTGTCAGCGGCATCGGCTCGAGCTGTTCCAGCGGCGCAAGTGCCTTCGCGGCGGCGGCCGCCACGGTTGGTTGGTCGGCGGGACTTCGGCGACCGCTGCCGGCGAGCCCTGGGATCGCTTCGTCGGCAAAGCCAAAAAAGGGCTGGGTCGAATCAGGCCAGGTTGTCGGCCCGTTGAGCATGGCGGTGGCCACCAGGCCGGCCGCGAATGATGCCGCAACGATGCCAATCGCTCGTTTCTGAGTCATTCCGCTCATTCCCCAGATCGCCCAGATCCCCTGCGACGAGGTCGGCCGCGGCAAGCCGCCGGACCGGTGGCCTCACCGCCCGGAGAATTGGATCGACAGAAAGCAACGGAAAAATGATCGGCATTCAGAAAACCGGTAGATCTTGCCATCCGCGCAGCCGGCGGCCGGCAGCCGTAGCGGCCTGCCAAACCCGGGTGTGGACCGCCACAATCAGCCCCGCGCGACAGCCTTTTCGAGTCGGGTCGACCAGGCGTCGATCAGGATCGGCAGGTTGGCGTTGCGGTCGATCGCAGCAACCGCGTCGAGGGTGTGGGCGAGGCAGGACTCTGCCTCGACGGCGGCGGGCATCCACCGCTGTGCCGCTGCGGCCAGCCGGTCGGCGGCCGGCGGATTGCCGCCAACAGCCTGCCAGAGTCCGGCGCGAAAGAATTCAACCGCGGTCTCGAGAATGATCCGCAGCCGGGCCCGCCTGACTGGCGGCTCCTTCCCGGCGGCCTCAACCACGCTGAGCGTTTCGCGGGAGAGTTCGACGCCCGGGAGCGGCCGCCGTTCCAGCAGGCTGATCAGCTTTTCTCGAAAGGCCGCCACCTCCCCGTTGAGGAGCAGCCGCGCCCGGTGGAGGCTGCCTCCGGCAGCCGCGGCGGCTGCTGCCAGATCGGCCGCTGCCGGCTCGTGCTCCTCGTCAGTTGCCCCCTCGGCCTGCCGCTCACGGGCGAGAATCTCGGAGATCGCAGCCGCCGAAAGCGGGCTGAACCGCACCGTCTGGCAACGGGAGCGGATCGTCGGAAGCTGCCGCTCGAGGGTCGTGCCGACGAGGATGACCACCGCGCCGGGCGGCGGCTCCTCAAGCGTTTTCAGCAGGCAGTTCGCCGCCTCTTCAGACAGATGGTCGGCATCGAGCAGGATGGCAATCTTGCGGGGGGCGACCGCCGGCCGCAGCAGCAGTCGCCAGCAGAGTCCCTCCCGCAGTCGCTGTTCCGGGCTGCCAATGAGCAGTTCCAGAGGAATCGTCGACCGCTCGGCCGGCTTTTCGACCAGATCGATGTCGGGATGCGTTCCCGCCAGTGCCTGTAGGCACGACCGGCATCCGCGGCAGGCGACCAGGCCGGCAGCCGGCCGCTCGCAGGCCAGCGCCATCGCCAGCATCCGGGCAAACGTCCCCTTGCCGACGCCGGCGGGACCGGTGAACAGATAGCTGCCCGCCACCCGGCCCGCCGCCTCGGCAGCCGCAAACCGAGCAGCGATCGCGTCGTGTCCTTCGATCTCCTGCCAGGCCATCGATGCTCCATTTCCGGCCGTCCGCAGCCGTCTGGTCCTCACCGCCGGCTAGTCGTCGACGGCCGGCCCGGTGAGTTCGGGAAAAGTTGTCTCGAGCACTGCGAGGATGGCCTGCTGGACGCTGGCGGGGTCGCCGCTGGCGTCGACTGTCACCACGCTCGGATCATCCGCGGCCTCGCGGTGATAACCCTGCTGAAGCCGCTGTCGGTAGGCCTCGCCGCGACTCTCGAGCCGGTCGAGCGGTCGGTCGAGTCGCTTGGCCAGCGTCTGGAGATCGGCATCGAGCAGCACCGTCACGTCGGGGCTGAGGCCGCCGGTGGCAACCTCGCCAACCTGCCGCACCTGCTCGGGGGGCAGGCCGCCGGCGTGCCCTTGATAGACGACGTTGCTCAGCAGAAAGCGATCGGCAATGACCCACCGGCCCTCGTCGATCGCCGGTTGGATCACCTCGCGGACCAGCTGGGCCCGGGCCGCCATGTAAAGCAGCATCTCGGCGGCGGCTGTGAGCTTCAGGTCGTGCCGATGCAACAGCAGTTCACGGACGGCATCGCCGACCGGGGTTGAGCCGGGGTCGCGGCAGGTGACGACCGCGAGTCCCCGATCCCGGAGGACCGCCGCGATCGCCGCCGCCTGGCTCGACTTTCCAGAGCCGTCGATGCCCTCGAAGACGATCAGCCTGCCCCGTTTCATGGCCGCTGCTCCAGCATCTTCGCCAGGCCGAGCGGGTCGGCCCGATCGGCGGCGGTCAGCTGCCGACAGACCCGGGAGGCGGCCTGGCGGCGGCCAGCTGCGACGAGGCAGTGCACCAGCCCCTTGGCCGCTTCATGGAACGCGCGGTTGCCCGACAGCCGGTAGGGCACCGGGGTTGGACTGCCGGCCGCGTCGAGCACGCGGGTGCAAAGCTCGACTGCCCGGCCGAAGTGGCCCCGGGCAAGCTTCAAGTCTTCCCCGGCGAGGGCGAGCAGCCCCAGCTGAACGTGGGCCTCGAGAAAATCGGGGCACTCCGACAGCAGCCAGATCAGTTCTTCACGGGCGATCTCGACTTCGCCGGCGGCAATCATCGCCTCGACCTCACTGATATCATCAAGCCGCTCCCGGCCGCACCGCGGCTGTCGGAATTCCCAGGCTGTCCCTTCGGGCAGGTTCCGGCGGACGATTGTCAACCGGTCGCGGCGGCGGGGCTGTTTTTTCATCGGCGACGGCGGCTGGCGGCGGGGCGACGGTCCCCGGCGGTCCGTGCCGCCCGCTGGTTGGAACCGACCAGCCGGAGGATTGCAAGTGCCGCCCAGGCAGCAGCGACAAAAAAAAGGGACCGCTCAAGCCTGCCCCCCGCAGCCCGCGGCCGCCCGCCGGCCGCGGGCTGCGACGCTCGATCCGCCATGGCCGGCCGAGGCGGTGGCGGGACCGCTGCTGGCCTGGTATCGCCGGGCGGGGCGGGACCTGCCCTGGCGGCGGTCCCGCGATCCCTACCGCGTCTGGCTCAGCGAGGTGATGCTGCAGCAGACCCAGGTCGATCGGGTCCGCGACTACTTCCGGCGGTTTGTCGAGCGATTCCCGACAGTCAGTGCGCTGGCCGCCGCCGCTGAGGCGGAGGTGCTGCGGGCCTGGGAGGGGCTGGGCTATTACCGCCGCGCCCGCCAGTTGCATGCCGCCGCCCGGCTGGTGGTCGACCGGCACGGCGGTATCTTTCCGACGTCTGCCGCCGCCCTGCGGCAGCTTCCCGGAATCGGCCGCTACACCGCAGCGGCGGTTGCCTCGATCGCGTTCGACGAGCCGGAACCGGTCATCGAGGCGAATTCCCGCCGGGTCTTCGCCCGGCTGGCCGGCTTCGACCGGCCGCTGGTCGGTGGCAGCGACGACGAACCTCTCTGGCAGTTGGCGGCGGCGGTGGTGCCCCCGCTGCAGGCCGGCCGCTTCAATCAGGCCGTGATGGACCTCGGTGCCCTCGTCTGCACCCCGGCACAGCCCCGCTGTGCGGCATGTCCGGTGGCGGCGGTCTGCCTGGCCCGCCAGCAGGGACGCGTTGCAGAGATCCCGAGCCTCGCGGGCAAGCGGGCGGTGGAACACATGCAGGAGACGGCACTGGTGCTTTCCGATCGGGGCCGGCTGCTGGTGGTCCGCCGCCAGCCGGGAGAATGGTGGGAAGGCCTCTGGGACTTTCCACGGCAGCTTCCCGACGATGTCGTGCCGGCCGGGCGTCGGCGGCGGCTCGGTGAGGTCTGCTACACCGTCACCCACCATCGGGTTGCCTGCCGTGTTGTCGGCCTCGATGTCGCCGCCCGGCCGCGGCCCCGGCGGCACCGCCGCTGGCTGCGGCCGGCGGAGCTGGCGTCCCTGGCGATGACCGCGCCGGGCCGGCGGATCGTCCGGCTGATCCAGTCCTGAGCAGTCCAGTCCTGGGCGAATCCAGCGGCCGCGGAACGCCGCCGCATCTGCCGCTGATCCTCCGAACCGCGACCCCGCCCTGCGGGCGACCGCTGCGGGCCGGGGCATCCTCCCGGAGTTCCGCGTGCCGATCACTCCACGGTGACACTCTTGGCGAGATTGCGGGGTTTGTCGACATCGCACCCGCGGAGGCAGGCGATGTGATAGGCGAGCAGCTGCAGGGGTATCGCTGCCACGATCGGATTGAGAAAACCGGGGCAGGCCGGCAGTTCGATGACCTCGTCGGCGAGATCATGCACCCGGTCGTCGCCCTGGCTGACCACGGCGATCACCGGTCCCTTGCGGGCCTTGATCTCCTCGAGGTTGAGAATCACCTTCTCATAAACCGCATCCTTGGGGATCATGAAGACGCTCGGTGTCAGTGGGTCGACCAGGGCGATCGGGCCGTGCTTCATTTCCGCTGCCGGGTAGCCCTCAGCGTGGATGTAACTGATCTCCTTGAGCTTCAGCGCCCCCTCGAGGGCAAGCGGAAAGTTGTACTGCCGTCCGAGGTAAAGGAACGTGTTGGCATTGCGGTAGCGCTCGGCAATGCCCCGCACCACCGGCTCGACGGCGAGCGCCTGCCTGACGAGGTCGGGGAGTTTCTCGAGGGCGTCGATATAGGCGAGGCCTTGCTCGAGGCTGAGGTGCCGGAGCCGGCCGAAATAGAGGGCCAACAGTGCCATGACGACGCACTGGCTGGTAAAAGCCTTGGTGCTGGCGACGCCGATCTCGGGGCCGGCGTGCAGATAGATACCGCCATCGGCCTCGCTGGCGATCGTGCTGCCGACGGTGTTGCAGATCGCCAGCGTCGGGTGCCCCTTGCGTTTCATCTCCCGCAGCGCCGCGAGGGTGTCGGCGGTTTCCCCCGACTGCGTGATGGCGAACAGCAGCGTGTTTTTACTGATCGGCGGATTGCGGTACCGCAGTTCGCTGGCGTACTCAACCTCGACCGGAAGCCGGGCGAACTCCTCAATCAGGTACTCGCCGACGAGCGCCGCGTGCCAACTGGTGCCGCAGCCGGTGAGCACCACCCGATTGATCGCCTGCAACTGGGCGGGGGTGAGGTTCAGCCCGCCAAAGACGGCGGTGGCGTTGTCATGGTCGAGCCGCCCCCGCATCGCAGCGCGGATCGTCTCGGGCTGCTCGGCGATCTCTTTGAGCATGAAGTGGGCAAAGTCGCCCCGGCCGACATCGCTCGCCTCCAGATCGAGCGGCTGGACCGCCGGCTCGATCCGCCCGGTGTCGCGGTGGACCACCCGGAACTGCTCCCGGCTGATCGCCGCCACCTCGTGATCGGCCAGATAGACGATCCGGTCAGTGTGGCCGGCCAGCGGGCTGGCATCGCTGGCGATGAGGTATTCACCATCGCCGACCCCGATCACCAGCGGACTGCCGAGCCGGGCGGCGACGAGCAGGTCGGGCCGGTCGCGGAACAGCACCAGCAAACCGTACGTCCCGCGGAGTTGGCTGACCGCCTGCCGCACCGCCGTCACCCAGGGCGAGTCGTCGAGTTCGCTGGCGGCACCGGGGCCGGCGGCAGGAAGCTGCTTCAGGCAGCTGTCGACGAGGTGGGCGATCACCTCCGAGTCGGTCTCGGATTGAAAGACATATCCTTCGACCTCCAGCCGGGCCTTGAGGCTGCGAAAGTTCTCGACGACGCCGTTGTGGACGACAGCGAGCGAATGCCCCCGGCCGTGGGCGCAGCCGCCGCCGAGATGGGGGTGGGCGTTGCTGTCGGTCGGCCCGCCGTGAGTGGCCCAGCGGGTGTGGCCGATGCCGATCGTGCTGGCGGCGAGGTGGTCCGGCAGCACCGCCTCGAGCCGGTCGAGTCGACCGGCCGATTTGGCGACGGCAAGCTCGGCCTGTTCGTCGAGGACGGCGATCCCCGCCGAGTCGTAGCCGCGATACTCCAGCCGCTGCAGGCCTTCAAGAACCCGGTTCACTGCCGGTCGAAATCCGACATAGCCAACAATTCCGCACATCGTCAAATCCTTTCAGGCAACGCTGGTTTCCGCCGGACGGTAGTCGCCGGCTGTGTCGCTTGAAAGGCCAAAAACCGCCGCTGCTATGTCTGCTGCGGCTATGCTCTCGGCAGGGCCGCTTCTCCCCGGCCCGCAGCCGGAGTTCGCCCCATGCCCGTCCCTGCGATCATCGCCATCCCCGCCCGGCTGGCCAGCCAGCGGCTGCCGCGCAAGATGCTGCTGGCAGAGACGGGCCGGCCGTTGATTGAGCACACCTGGCAAAACGCCCGCGGGTCGACGCGGGCGACCGATGTGGTGGTGGTGACTGATACCGGCGAGATCGCCGCGGCAATCGCCGCCTGCGGGGGCCGGGCGGTGTTGACCTCGCCTGCGGCAGCCAGCGGCACCGCCCGCATTGTCGAGGCTCTACCACAGCTGCCGGAGGCCGAGATCATCGTCAATCTGCAAGGGGACGAGCCCGAACTGCCGCCGGCGGCGGTTGACGCGGTGATCGCCCTGCTCGAACGCTGCCCGGCTGCCGGCGTGGCCACGCTGGTGACGCCGCTGCGAACCGAGGCAGCCTGGCACGACCCGGCGGTCGTCAAGGCGATCCTGACGCCCTGGCTGGAGCAGGCCGGGACGGCGGCCGAATCGGCAGGGCCGGTCGGCCCGGTCTGGCGGGCCATCACCTTCAGCCGGGCTCCGGTGCCTGCGGCCCGCGACTGGCGGCCGGCACTGCTGCACGCGGCGCCGCCGCTGTTCTGGCAGCATATCGGGGTCTACGCCTATCGTCGCAGCCTGCTGGCGAAGTGGAATGCGCTGCCGGAGTCGCGGCTGGCCGACCTCGAGAGCCTTGAGCAGCTGCGGCTGGTCGAGGCGGGCGTTCCGATCGCTGCCGTGGCGATCGACCATGCCGCCCCCGGCATCGATACGCCGGCAGACTACGCCGCCTTTGTCAGCCGCGTCCGCCGCTGACAACCTGAGAGCCGGTCGCCGCCGGCTGCCTGACGGGGTCAGTCAAACGGCCGGCGGGGACGCTCCGCCGCCGCCGGTTTCGCTGCCGGTGAATCGCCCGCGGGCTTTGCCGGCGGCTTTTTCGCCGCGGATGAACCGGCGACTCCCGGCAGTTCGGCTTCGGCCATTTCCTGCCGCTCCCGCCACGGCTTTTCCTCGACGTAGCTTTGAAGTTCCCGCTTGAGCTGGTCGTCGATGCCGCCCGCCCCGCCGTCGGTGTCGACAGCCTTCTCGCTGTATTCGCGAGCCTTGGCGAAGTCACCGGTTTCGGCGTAGCCCGCCGCCAGGGTGCTGATAATGTGGGCCGCCTTCCACTCGGTTACGTCGCAGGCCTTCGTCGCCAGCTCGATCGCCCGCTTGCCGTCCC
>CAZIQV010000010.1:0-20307 GCA_964541275.1 uncultured Chitinophagaceae bacterium
TCGACGACCGGCTGAAACAGCCTCGTCGGCAGGCCGAAACGCTCCAGCAGTCCCGCAGCCCAGCAGCCTCCCTGGGGATCGAAGCACTGCGTTGTCGTGGCGTTGGTCCGCTCGTTCGATTTTTCACCCGAGAGCAGCCAGTGAATCAGGTCGGGCATCAGCAGCAGGCGGTCGGCCGCCTCGAGCAGACTGGGATGATCGCGGTTCACCGCCAGCAACTGATAGAGCGTGTTGATCTCCATGAACTGCAGACCGGTGGCCGCAAAGATCTCGGCCCGGGGCACGGTGGTCGTGGCCGCGTCGACCAGCCCCCGGGTGCGGGGGTCGCGGTAGCAGACCGGGTTGGCCAGCAGGGCGTCGTCGGCCGTCAGCAGGGCGTAGTCGACCCCCCAGGTATCGACGCCGATGCTGCCGATCGCGCGGCCATGCCGGCCCTCGGCGACCCGCAGGCCCCGGAGAATCTCCTCCCAGAGCCGCACCAGGTCCCAGACCAGCGTGCCCCCCAGCGGCACCGGCGCATTATCGAATCGGTGCAGTTCTTCGAGTTCCAACAGCCGGCCGTCGAACGCTCCGGAGACAACCCGCCCCCCCGAGGCCCCAAGATCAACTGCCAGTGCAACCGTCCGCGTCATGCCGATGATTCCTCTCCGGGTCCGGTGTCTGTCTGTGGCACGGGACTGCTGCGGCTCACCGCCGCAACCTCACGCCGGGCCTGCCACCCCGGTCGGGGTTGCTGCCAACGCCGAGCGGCAGCTGCCGAAATCGGATGCCCCGCCGCGTTTCCCCGAGGGTTTTACCAGCCCGGGAGCGTTGGCGGCAGGGCTGAAACGGGGGAATCGGGGTGGAGTCTTCCGCGCACGGCGGTGCCACATCCCGGGCGTTCGGTTTCCTGCCGAAACTTCCGAAGGGAGTCGCGGAGGTTTACGCTGCGGGAGCCGAATGGCACGATGAGAGCGGCCTCCGCCGGGGCCCGACAGCCGGGCCCGCCGTCGCGTTGACAGACCATGAGCCAAGACCGGGCCTCGCATGCCAGTGTCCCCGACCGCCAATCCCTCCCCGCCGCCAGCCGAGCCGTCCGCGGAACTGCTTGCCGAACTGGCTGCGGCAAACGGCCAGTTGGAGACTGCCGAACCGGAGGCGATCATCGGCTGGGCGGTCGATCGATTCGGTGACCGGCTGACAATGGCGACGGCCTTCGGGCCCGAGGGCTGCCTGATTCTCCACTGGCTCGCCGCCATTGCCCCGGAGACCTTCGTCTTCAACCTCGAAACGGGCTACCAGTTCAAGGAAACGCTCGAACTTCGAAACCGCATCCGCGACCGCTATGGACTCACCGTCGCCTACGAACTGCCCGAGACGTCGGTCGCCGAGTACGAACAGCAGCATGGCGGACCGCTCTACCGGACCGACCCTGCCCGCTGCTGCGGCGACCGGAAGATTGCTGTCATTCGCCGGGTGCTCACCCGGTTCGAGGCCTGGATGAGTGGGATCCGGCGGGACCAGAGCCCCGACCGGGCCACCGCGCCGATTGTCGGCTGGGACCGGAAGTTCGGGGTGGTGAAAGTCTCCCCCCTCGCCAACTGGACCAAGCCGCGGGTCTGGGAGCGGATTGTCCGTGAAGACGTCCCCTACAACCCCCTGCACGACAAGGGCTATGTCAGCATCGGCTGCTGGCCCTGCACCCGGGCGATCGCAGCAGGCGAGGACGAGCGAGCGGGCCGCTGGAGCGGGACTGCCAAGACCGAGTGCGGGCTCCACCTCAAGGATTAACCCGCCGTGCCGCCCGCCGGGTCAGACCGTCCTGAAGCTGCCGCAGCGGACCTGGCCGATCCGCTCCCGCTGCTGGAACGCCTGCGGGCGACGCCGGAACTGCTCGCTGCGGTCGCGGCAAGCACCGCAGCGGCACTGGAGCATCAGAAGCGACTGCGGGAATGCCACGACTCGCAACTGGTGCGGGCAGCGATCGCTCTGCACCAGGCTCGGCAGCGGGCTGTCGGCCGCTTCCCGGCAGCGGAGCGGCTCTGGCTGACCGGTACCGGGCTTGAGCAGGCAACCCTCTGGCAGGTCGCCCAACACAAGGCCTGCCGGTTTGCCGGCTGCCACCCTGTGGCCGACCTCTGCTGCGGAATCGGCAGCGATACGGCTGCCCTGTCGCTGCAGACCGAGGTGCTGGCGATCGATCAACTGGCCAGCATGGTAAGGCGGGCCGGCTGGAACACCGAAATCCTCGGGCGACCCGATTGTTTCGCCGGCGACAGGGCCGATGTCACGGCCCGCGACTGGTCCGGCTGGTGGGTGCACGCCGACCCCGATCGGCGGGCTGGTCGGCCACGTCCGACACGACGGCTGGCGGAGTACCGCCCGGGGCTCGACTGGATGCTGCGTCTGCTTGCCACCGCCCGGGGCGGGGCGATCAAGCTGGGCCCGGCAAGCGACTGGCCGCAGCAGTGTGGGACCCTGCCGGGCTGCGAGGTGGAACTGACCACCGCAGCCGGAGAGTGCCGCGAGGCAACCCTCTGGTTCGGAGATCTCGCCGGTTCGCTGCCGCGGCGGGCGACCAACCTCGACACGGGGGAGACGCTCGCCGGGCGTCCCGGAGGGGACCGGCGGCGGGTTGCCGGCCGGCTCGGAAGATTCATCGCCGAGCCCGATCCGGCCGTCGTGCGGGCCGGGCTGGTCGATCTGCTCGCCGCAGAACACGGCCTCGCGAGGGTCGATTCCCGCGAAGACTACCTCACCGGCGACACCCGACCGGCAACCGGACTGCTCAGCCTGTTCGCGGTCGAGGCCGTGATGCCAACAGGAATCAAACGGCTGCGGCAGTCGCTGCGGCCGCAGCCGCGGCGCAGCTACGAGATCAAATGCCGGCGGCTGAGCATCGCAGTCGAAACGGTCCGCCGACAGCTGCCCCGCGGCGACGGTCCGCCGGCGGTTGTTATCTTCTGCCTGAGCAACGGCCAGCGGCGGGCCGTGCTCGGCAGACGGCTGTCGGCGGCTGGCGACGCGAACTCCTGAAGAGCCCCGCACCCGCTGTTTCGAGAACCACCGGCGGACGGCTGGAAGCACCGCCGGGCTGGCGGCTATCGGAGCGGGCTGCCCGACGCCTCGACCCGGCTGGCCATCTCGGCATAGGCCTGCGACTTGTCGGTCTCACCTTGCTCGGCATACATCGTTGAGAGATTGCCATAGGCGACCGACAGGGCCCGTTCGTCAAGTTTCTCGCGGTCGACCGCCTCGACCATCAGATCGACACCGGTGCGACTGAGATCGATCGCGTCCTCCCGCCGCTCAACCTGCCAGTAGGAGATCGCCATGCTGACAAACGATTCACCGACCCTGCCGATCTCATCGTCGGTGATCGCTTGCTCGTTGCGATTCCACAGGGGGATGGTCTTGTCGAACCAAGTCACCGCGGTCGCATGGTCGCTGTTCCGCAGACTGTGCATGATGCCGATCTGGAACATCAGGTCGCCGAGATCCTTCCGTTCTGCCGGGGTCAACTCCCGGTGTTCCGCGCCCCGCTCGAGGTAGGCGACCGTGAGTGTGGCGTTGTCGAGCATCTCAGTGGCATCGCCCCGCTTGCGGGCGGCGGCGAGGGCGTCGGCGAGTCCGCAACCGACCCGCCAATCGATCTGCCGCCGCCGCCAGGGATCTGTCACCGAATCGTTCATCCGTTCCCGCAGTTCAAGCAACCGCTTTACCCACGGCAGGGCCTCGACCGCATTCGCCGAACCGGCCGCCACCGCGAGAACACCGCAGACGAGATCCAGTTCGAGCCGGTCCCGGTCGGGATCGTCGGCTTCGAGATTGGCCACGATCCCATTGGCCCGGCTGATCCACTTGGGAATCACCCGATTTTTCTGCTGCCAGGTCCCCTGCGCGATGGCCTCGGCGGTTCCAAGATGGGCGTCGAGCAGCACCCGCCGAGCGACCGACTGCACATTCTCGGAACTACTGGCGGCCAGCGGCGTCGCCTTGCGGATCGCCTCGGTGAACAGATCGACGGCCTGCTCGAAGTCAGGCTCGTCCTTGGCCAGCTCGACGCGGCCCCGCAGCCTGCCTGCTTGAGCCGCCAGCAGAGACGCGACGCTGGGCCGTTCGATCAGGTCATCGATCGCCGCCTCGGCATCTTCGGGACGATCGAGGGCGAGCAGAATCTCGGCTCGCTTGAGTCCCGTCCAGGCGTCGCCCGGCCCCAGTTCCTCGGCCTTGTCGGCCAGATTCAGAGCGGTTTCCCAGCGGCCCTCGTCGCACATCAGAGAAAGCAGCAGCCGGTGGGCTCGCAGGTGGGTCGGGTCGATCTGAATTGCATATTCGAGGTCGGCAACGGCGTAGGCGGCGCTGGTGCTGAGTTCACCCTCGGCCCGCAACACGAACGAGTCGGGATCGAGCGATTCCAACAGCACTGCAGTGGCCGAAGTCGTGCCCGCTTCAAGACTGAACATCACGCCCCGCTCGGGAAAGACCTGGCCGATCGCCGCGCCGCTGTCATCAAGCACCGCCACCGTGCGGAGGTCGGCAATCTCAAGCTGCTTCGCCAGTTCGGCCGCGGGAACCGGACCCGCGAGCTTGATCTGAATCGCCGTGGTGATGCCCTCTTTAAAGGTGACGGCAACGCGGTCGAACGGCTCAATTTCCCAGAAGAGGCACTCGGTGCCATCGTCGCGGGGAAGTTTCTGGCCAGCTCCCCAATCGGCTTCGATCTCAGCCCGGGTTGTCTTGCCAGGATAGGCGCCGCGGAAGCTTGCCGGATCGATCGCCAAGGTCGGCGTTTCGTCTGGAGCCTCGGCGACCGGAGCGGTCAGCGGTGGCGTCTCGGACGAAACGGCGTCGGGCTGTGGTTCGGCGGGGCGAGCCTCGGGGCGGTTGACAGCCGTTTCGATGGCGGCAGTCTCGGGGGCGGGGGGCGGCTGCTGCAGGAGTTTGCGGGCGGCGGCGAGCGGTCGCTGCCAGGTCGGCCCGTCGCCGGTTTCCTCCCGGTTGAGCACACTCGTCTCGGGGCCGAGGGCAGCGGCGGCCCGCGAGGGTCCGGCTGGAGACGGCCCAACCGGAGATGAAGACGATGCAGCTGCAGGCGGCGTTGACTCGGCTTTCGGTCGCGGCAGCAGGTCGTTCCACGCCGCCGCGATGACCTTCGGGTCGAAGAACCGGGCCGCCCGCTCAGCGAATGAGCTGCCGGCATCGGTCTGGGACCGATCCCGGGGGCCGCCTGATTGAGTCTTTTGGCGACCGCCACGACTAGCAGCCGCAGCCGCGGACTGCGTTGTCGTTTTCCGACTGCCGGCTCGCGGCTCCGCCGTCGGCGGGTCACCGACCTCAGGACGCGTTACCGGAACGACTGCCTCCGTGGCGGGGCCGCTCGGCGGCGAGTCGCTGCCGGCTGCCGCTTGACTTGATTGACTGAAGGACTTGACCCAAGCCGGAATCTGCATCGGGCTGTTCGACCGAGGTTCGGCGGCCCAGCCAGGTGCGGCGAAGCCGACAGCGGCCAGCAGGCAGATTGACGAGAGCAAGTGTGCGGTGCGGGGGCGGTGCATGACGGTCACGATTCATACCTCCGGAAAAACGTGGACATCCGCCACCGGGCGGACTCCGACAGTGCGGCGGAAGGTAGAGATCGAGAAAATTGACGTCCAGAGCAATCTCGCATTGCGACCAGCCACGCGGAAAAGCCCCGACGATCGCGTTTGCGGGCGGCTGCCCGAGCCGGTAACGCGGGGCAGTTCCGGAGACCGAGCGTTGCCTCCCGGCGGCGGCAGGCCGGTTCTTGAGTCTGGTATCCTGCAGTCGTCGGCCCTCCCAACTCCGCTGGCTGGCGTTGTCGAGCAGCGGCAGCGGCAGAGATGTCTCGGCCGCGGTTCTTGGCGGCCGGGGCGACCGCAACAGCCGCCGGTCAATCCGGCCAGACTCCGCGGCACCCGCCCGCGGTGATCGAGGAATTGCAACGATGTCGCAGGATGACCCGTCTTCGCCGCATTTCGTGGTCATCGGTGGCGGTCTGGCAGGACTCGCCGCCGCCGAGTGGCTGGTGACCGAAGCGGCGTCGCCGGGGCGTCGGCGGATCACCCTGCTTGAGGCTGGTTGCCGCCTTGGAGGGGTGATCGAGACGGTTCGTCACGACGGCTGGATCGTGGAGCGGTCGGCCGACAGTTTTCTGGCTGCCCGCCCCGAGGGCATCGACGCGGTCCGTCGGCTCGGGCTCGAGGGAGAGTTGATCAGCGTCAATGCGGAGGTGCGGCGGGCTCTGGTCTGGTCGCAGCCGCAGTCAGGTTCGCCGGGCCGGCTGGTGCCGGTGCCGGCAGGCTTCCGGCTGCTGGCCCCGGGGCGGCTTGCTGGTCTCCTCGGTTCGCCCCTGCTGTCGTGGCCCGCCCGGCTGCGGGTCGCCGCCGAACGGCTGGTTCCAGCAGGATTGCCCGACCCGACGACTGGCGGAGACGAAAGCCTCGAATCGTTCGCGGTTCGCCGGCTGGGCCGCGAGGCCTTTGACCGGCTGGTGCAGCCGCTCGTCTCCGGAATTTGGACCGCCGATCCGGCCCGGCTGAGCATGGCCGCCGCCTGCCCTGACTTTCTCGCGATGGAGCGGCATTCCGGCAGTCTCAGTCGCGGGGAGCGACTGCGGCTGCGGACTGCCGGCAACGCCGCCGAGGCCCGGGGAGCCCGTTATGGCCAGTTCGTCTCCTTTCGCCACGGGATGCAGACGTTGATCGATCGGTTCTCACAACGACTCGCCGCGGCCGGCGTTGAAATCCACCACGGGGCGGCCGAGATGCTCACCGCCGACCCGCCGCACTGGCAGGTGAGCGTGGCGGGCGGCGGATCGATCACCGCCAGCGGAATCGTGCTGGCAGTGCCGGCGGCCGTGGCCGGCCGGCTGCTGGCAACCGTCGAACCGGCGATGGCAGCGGAACTTACTGGGATCGAGACGTCTGGAGCCGCCATCGTGTCCCTCGGATTCGACCGCAATCAGGTTCGCCACCCGCTCGACGCGGCGGGCCTGGTCGTGCCTCGGGTGAGCGGCCGACGGCTGCTGGCAGCCAGCTTTTCCAGCAGCAAGTTTCCCGGCCGGGCGCCGGCAGGGGCGGTCCTGCTCCGCGGGTTCATCGGCGGAGCACTCGATCCGGCTGTCGGTGAATTACCCGATCAGGCGGTGATTGACCTGGTGGTCGCCGATCTCAGCGAGATGCTCGGGATCCGAGGCGAGCCGGTGTTCGTCCAGATCGACCGCTGGCACGATGCGATGCCCCAGTACCATGTCGGGCACTGCCGGAGGGTCGAGCAAATTCAGGCCAGCGGACAGGCACTTCCGAATTTCGGCTTGGCCGGAGGCAGCTACACCGGTGTCGGGATTCCCCAGGTGATCGCTTCCGGTCGACGGGCTGCCGAACAGGCCGCGGGACGGGATCGGTCGAGGGCTCATCGGTAGCGGTTCAGGCTACTTTTTCTTGGCCTTCTTGCCGTCCTCTTCGCCCTCGTCAGCCTTGGTCTTCTTCTTCTTTTTCAACGAGATTTTGTAGACCCGTACCTTCGGCAGACCGAGCGGGCTTTGACCGTCTTCCCACCGCTCAAGCTCCTTGAGCTTGGTGATCCGTTCCGCCCGGCTGAGCACACCGCGGCTACCACCGCCGCCTTTGCGAATTCTCAGACTCTTGTTCATCGTCATGGGAGCGTGTCCTCAATACCAGTTTGGTGCCACCCATCCCGGGTGCTCATCGCGGATTCCGATGGCAGCGCCATCAAGGGAGGTGCCGCAAGATGCCATCGAGGCCGATACGGGCCTCTCCCAGCAGCGAGCGACGGGTTCCCAGCGTCGGAGGACCGCGATCCTGCCGACGGCGGGGCGGCCGCAATACCAGCCCTCAAACCAGAGTTTAGAGTGGTTCCGCGACGCTGCAAGGGCTTAGGCGAGCCGGGAAATCCGCTTGAGAAAAACCGCAAGCGACTCCGGACGGTCAGCGGGTTCGGCCTTCAGGCAGTCCATGATGGCGTCGGCGAGCGCCGCCGGGATATCCTCGGCCTGCTCGCGGAGGTTCGGGGGGGGAGAATCGTGAGCGAGGGCGGCGCGGGCGTTGCCGCCCGGCCAGGGAAGTTTGCCGCAGCAGACCTCGTAGGCCGTGACCCCGAACGAGAAAATATCGAGCAGACGGCTTCCCTGGCGGCGGCGGATGACCTCCGGTGCCATGTAATTCGGCGTCCCGGTACGGTTGCCCGGGCGGAGGAACACCGGTGCATCGGGCACGGCCAGGCCGAAGTCAAACAGCGTCACCTTCCCCTCGGGGCTGAGCATGAGGTTTCGCGGGCAGACGTCGCGGTGCACGAACCCGGCCTCGTGCACGCTTCCAAGGCCCTGAGCCGCCTGCCGAACGATCGCGAGTCGTTCGTCGACTGAAAGCGGCTCACTCCGCTTGAGCCGCAGATGCACCAGCGTGCCCGCGAGGAACTCCTGGACGAGATAGTCACCGCCGTCGCTGGTGCGACCGAATTCGAGCGTGGCGACGACGTGATCGCCCTTGACCCGGCTGCTGATCTCACCTTCGCTCGGCTTGTTCAGCCCCTTGAAGCGGGCTTCGATCGGGGCGATTTTTGCGGCGTTGGGCAGTTTGAGCCCGACGATCTCACCGGAATCGCGGTCGCGAACCCGGTAAAACTGCGACATCGTCCCGGCGGTGCCTTCGCCGAGCGGCTCAAACCGCTTCCAGATATTCACTTTCCGACCGCCGCCGCCGCGAAAGAAAGAGGCCAGCAGAGCGTTGAGATTCATGGGCGGTCGTGGCGGGAACCGGAGGACGAAAGCGTCACTGTTTGAGGGCCGAGAGCTCCTCCCGGGCAGCGTTGAGTTCCCGCTCAAGCCGGGGGATTTCAGCCGGGTCATCGGGTTGCTTCTTCGCTGCCGCAAGCAGTTGCTGAAGCTTCGACACTTTTTGCTGGAGCACTTCGATCCGTTTTTTTGTCTTTTTGTCCACGACTGAGACCTCTTCAGCCCCGTTGCAATGTCACTCTGCTGCCGCCGCAGGCTGCTCAATCAGTCGCCGGAGACGGCGGATTCGCCGCTTCTGGCTCGCGAAATGCAGCGCCGGCCTCCGAGTCACGGTAGCGGTCCTCAGCGGCGGGCGCAGCGGCCGGATCGGACGGTGACTCGACGGCAACACCCTCCGGCTCAGCCCCCGGATTCGGTCCGGTATGGAGATTCCGCAACCAGCCTGAGAGCATGATCACGGCGACGACCAGCCCCAGGGCGACGCTCATCCAGAGGCCCCGATCACGGCGAATCCAGGCCGTTCCTCCTCCGCGTCCAACCAGGCCGCTTGCCAGGTAAAAGACACCGAGGGCGAGCAAAAACTTGATGCCAAAAATCAGATGGTAATTGTGCTGCCGCATCCAGTCGCCATTCGCCGACCAGGCAGGCCCTTTCGTCGCGGCATTGAACAACAAAAAGTTTGCCACCCCGCTGACCAGCAGCAGCGTGATCCCGCCGATGACCCAGGGCAGCCATCGCCGCCGCAGCGCTTCGTGCAGTTTCTCGCGGGTCGCCTCGTCGGTGTCGGCCACCGCCGGCAGGACCGCGAAGCGGCCGAAGAACAGGCCGCCCGCGGTGAGCACCGCCCCGAGGATGTGGGCCCAACGCAAAAGCAGCAAGACGGCATCCATTCGATCAGTTTCTCCGGGTGGCATGTCGGGCTGCGGCCGCAACCCGATCCGACATCGTAGCGGTGCGGCTGACCCCGCGTCCATGCAATGGAACCGAAAATTGCCGCCGGCAGGTTCAGCTGGGCGGCTCGACGAGGCGATACTGAATGGCAGACGCGGGTGTTTCGTCGGTTCCCGGTCGATCGGCAGACCCGGTTCTCGCTCGGCCCCAGCGGGTCCCACGAATCGGATCGGTGAGGCGGACAATCATGGCAGCGACGTTCAGTGAACCACCGTGGGACACCTTCGACCAAGAATTCGGCGGTGGATCGCCTCACGAGCGCTGGATGCGGCTGGCGATTGAGGAAGCCCGGGCCGCGGCCGCCGAGGACGAGGTGCCCGTCGGCGCGGTGATCGTCTCCGGTGGCCGGGTCATCGCCAGTGGTCACAATCAGCGGGAACAGCTGGCCGACCCGACGGCCCACGCCGAGATGATCGCGCTGACGCAGGCAGCGGCCAGCCTCGGGTCGTGGCGGCTGGAAAACTGCCTGCTGTACGTTACCCTCGAGCCCTGCCCAATGTGCGCCGGGGCGATCGTGCAGGCCCGGGTGCCCGCGGTCGTCTGGGGGGCCGCCGATCCCAAGGCCGGCGCGGTCGAATCGCTCTACCGGCTCTTCGACGACCCGCGGTTGAACCACCGGGTCGAGCATCTCGGCCGCCTGCTCGAGAACGAATGCGGCGGCCTGTTGTCAGAATTTTTCCGCGGCAAGCGAACTCAGCGCTGATCGATCGGGACGAATTCCCGCAGCGTCTCGCCGGAATAGATCTGTCGCGGACGACAAATTTTCTTGGTGGGGCTGCGGTGCATCTCCATCCAGTGGGCGATCCAGCCCGGGAGCCGCCCCATGGCGAAGAGCACCGTGAACATCTGCTCCGGAATCCCCATCGCCCGGTAGATCACACCGGAGTAGAAATCGACATTCGGGTAGAGCTTTCGCTCGATGAAGTACTCGTCGGCCCGGGCCACCTCCTCGAGTTGCTGGGCGATGTCAAACAGCGGATCCTTCCGCTCGATCTTGGCCAACAGTTTGTCGCAGGTCGCCTTGATCAGCTTCGCCCGGGGGTCGTAATTTTTATAGACGCGGTGGCCAAAGCCCATCAGCCGAAAGCTTGAGTTCTTGTCTTTGGCGAGATCGACGTATTTCTTGACGTCGCCGCCGTCGGCGACGATCTGCTCAAGCATTTCGACGCAGGCCTGATTGGCGCCGCCATGCAGCGGCCCCCAGAGAGCCGAGATGCCGGCCGAGATGCTCGCAAACAGATTGGCGTCGCTTGAGCCGACCATCCGGACCGTCGAGGTCGAGCAGTTCTGCTCGTGATCGGCGTGGACGATCAGCAGCATGTCGAGGGCGTCGGCGAAGTCGGGATCGATGTGATATTCCTCGCAGGGCACCGCGAACATCATCTGCAAAAAATTCTCGCAGTACGACAAGTCGTTGCGGGGATACATCAGCGGCTGACCGGTCGATTTCTTGTAGCTGTAGGCGGCGATCGTCGGCAGCTTCGCCAGCAGCCGGTGCACACTCACCTCAACCTGTTGCGGATCGCGAACGTCGAGCGAGTCCTGGTAGAACGTGGACAGGGCCCCGACCACGCTGCCGACAATCGCCATCGGGTGGGCGTCCCGCGGAAAGCCGTTGTAGAAGTTCCGCATGTCCTCGTGGATCATCGAGTGCTGCGACAACGAGTGGCGGAAGCTGTCGAGTTCCGCGCTGGTCGGCAGTTCCCCGTAGATCAGCAGATAGGCAACCTCAATGAAGTCGCACCGCTCGGCGAGGTCTTCAATCGGGTAGCCGCGGTAACGGAGGATGCCCTGTTCACCATTGAGAAAGGTGATGCCGCTGGTGGTCGATCCGGTGTTGACGTAGCCCTCGTCGAGGGTGATCAGTCCGGTCGCCGCCCGCAGGCGGGAGATATCGACGCCGCGTTCACCCTCGCTGCCGACGACGACGGGAAGCTCAATCGCCTGGCCGTCGGTCTGGAGACTGGCCGGCGGCTCGGCGTGGGTGCCGGGCCAGGGGGTTTCAGGCAGGGCGGGCTTGGCGGTCGGGGCACTCATGCGGCAGCCTCCTTGGTGATGGTCGGCGGCGGACCAGCCGCGCGACGATCCGCTTCCGCCTGCGGGTGAGTCTAGCCCTGGGTCCCCCCGCCAGCAATCGCCGCAGAGAAAAGCCGCCCTCTTCTGCCGGTCAGCGGGTGCGGCGATCGCGGTTGCGGCCGGCGATGCTGCCGAGTTGCGACGCGTCGTCAAAGATCGTCCAGACCGGAGTCCGGTCGCGGAGCCGCTTGAGATATTCCTCCTGCGCCTTCTGCCGCCGCTGCTTCTGCAGTTCCCCGCGGATGCCGACCTGGGCCTCGATGAATGGCGTGCGGCCGGCCTCCTGCCGCTCGGTGACCCGGACGATGTGGAGGGCGTCGCCGTCGTCGAGGATCGCGCTGAGTTCTCCGACCGGAAGGCTGAAGATCGCTTCATCGATCGCTTTGGAGACGAGGCTGCCCCGGCGGGTCCAGTCGTACTCACCGCCGCTGCGGGCGGTCGGCCCTTCGGAGCCAGCCTTGGCGACCGCCGCAAACGGTCGGCCCTCAAGTACCTGGTTGCCCATCGCGGCAAGGGTGTTCCAGGCGACATCCCGCGGCCGCGAGGGGGTGATTTTCACCGTCAGTTGCTCAAACCGAGCCCGGGCCGAGAACTCGTAGTCGTCGAGGTGATTCCGGTACCAGGCGATCATCTCGGCATGCGGGATCTCGCCGGTCGACCGGGCGTTCTGCTGCAGCCACTCCTGGGCGAGCGCCCGTTCAAAAAACATTTTCCGCATTCGCTCAAGCGACTGCCCCTGGCTGCGGAGCTGCTGTTCGTACTCCAGCAACGACGCCGCCCCCGACGCCTTGATCATCTGCGGCAGCTGCTCCTGATCGAAGGCCTCGTCGACCTTGGCCTTGATCTCCGGCAGCCGTTCCTCGGGGATCGTCCGGCAGGCGTCGACATAGATGAGCAGCGACTCGATGTGCGGCGGCAGCACCTGCTCGTAGATCTTCAGTTTGAGTTCCTGAATCTGCTCGGCCTCGAGGTTTGGCGACACCTTCGCCAGCCACTCGGTCGCCGCCGGCGTCATCAGGTCGCCGGCCAGCACGACCTCCGGGCCGACGCGGGCAACCACCAGCGCCATTTCGACCGACTGCATCCCGGGCAGGTCTCCCGCCGGGCTGGCGGCGGGCTTTTCATAGTCAGCCTGAATCACACCGGAAGAGGCCGCCGCTTCCGGGGCAGTGGCGGCGTCAGGCCCGCCGGCAGCCGCGGCCGCCGGCAAGGGCCGGCCCTCGGCATCGACCGGCTCAAGGGGACTCCCGGGCGTGTCGCGGATGCTCGAGAGCACATGCTCGCTGACCGAGGCTGGAATGCCCGTCGGCCAGCCAGCCGGCCGTGAAACCGACTCGGGAATCGTTGGAATCGCCGGCGTGAACAGCCGCGGCGCGGCGGCGACCGGGGCAGCTCCGGGCTCGGTGCCCGTCGCCGTGCCGGGCCCCGCGACAAGACCTTCGGACACCGCCAGGCCGATCGCCAGCCCGACCACCGCCTGCCGACTGAAACAGGGGATAACGCAGGAGTTCCGCACGCTCGGTTTCGCCGCCTGGGTGTACTGTCCAACCGGTCCGCCGAGGCTCCGCGAGCCGACCCGGTGCGGCCGGACTCTACAGATCGTCCCCGAGCCGAAAAAGGGCAATGCGGCGGGGTGGTCAAAGGCTCTCTGGCGACCTCCCCGGCTGCGCTGGGCCGGTCGCCGGGGGCCTTTGGGCCGAATGGCCCGACCCGCCGCCTCAAGCCCGCCGCCTCAAGACTGTTGTCGCTTCCGCCGCCGCGGCTTCTCGCCGCCCCCCGGCAGGAGGCTGGCAAGCAGGTCGAGCAGCCGGTCGGAGTCGGCCGCCTCCCGCTCGGCCAGCGGCAGGACCGCCGTTCTGGTTCCGACGATCCTGAGTTCGCGGCCGGCGAGCTGGCAGGTCTTCCGCCAGCGTTCGATCCGCCGGATGTCGTGATGGCCGAGCACGAGGAGGCCGGGCTGCTTGCTGATCGAGTCGATTGCGAGGTCGGCGGCAGCGATCCGCAGCCGAGCCAGCTTGAGCAGGCGAACTGCCGCCTCCGGCAGCGGCCCGAAGCGGTCGGCCAGCTCGGTTGCCAACTCGTCGATCTGTCCGCGGCTGGTGCCGCGGGAGATCCGCCGGTAGATGTCGATCTTCGTCCGCAGGTCGGGGATGTAGTCGCGGGGCAGCCAGGCATCGCCGGGCAGGTCGATCGCAACGGCCGGCGGCTCAGAGGGGGGCAGCGATTTCAGTCCGCGAACCGCATTTTCCAAAAGCCGGCAGTAGAGTTCGTAGCCGACGGTGGCGATGTGGCCGCTCTGCTGGGTGCCGAGAAGGTTCCCGGCGCCCCGGATTTCCAGGTCCCGCATCGCCAGTGAAAACCCGGCCCCGGTACTGGAAAATTCCTGAATCGCCCGCAGCCGACGGGCGGCGGTTTCTGTCAGCCGGCCCGACTCCTTGACCAGCAGGTAGCAGTAGGCCCGGTGGTGCGACCGGCCGACGCGGCCGCGCAGCTGGTGGAGGTCGGCGAGGCCGTACTGATCGGCCTCGTCGATGAAGATCGTGTTGGCCCGGGGAATGTCGAGGCCGCTTTCGATAATCGTGGTCGCCAGCAGCAGACGGGTGCGACCGGCCACAAAGTCGAGCATCACCTTCTCGAGCTCGGTTTCCGCAAGCCGGCCGTGGGCGATACCGATTGCGAGGTCGGGGACGATCCGGCGGAGTCGCTCGGCCACCTTGGCGATGTCGTGGATTCGGTTGTGGACAAAGAAGATCTGGCCGTCCCGGGCCAGTTCGCGGTCAATCGCATGCCGGATGAGCGTCTCGTCGAACCGACCCACCCGGGTCTCCACCGCCAGCCGATTCGGCGGCGGGGTCGTCAGGTTCGAGATGTCACGGATGCCAAGCATCGCCATGTGCAGCGTCCGGGGAATCGGCGTCGCGGTCATCGTCAGCACGTCGACACTGGCTCGGAGCGCCTTCAGCCGCTCCTTGACATCGACACCAAACCGCTGTTCCTCGTCGACAACCAGCAGGCCGAGGTTGGCGAAGTGAAGATCACCCTGGGCCAGCCGGTGGGTGCCGATCACGATGTCGACCGACCCGCGGGCGAGGCCCTCAAGGGTCTCGCGGGCTTCGCGGGCCGGCGTCAGCCGCGACAGCCCGCGGATGATGAAGGGATATTCCGCGAACCGTTCACAAAAGGTCCGGCGGTGCTGGTCGGCGAGGATCGTCGTCGGGACGAGCACGGCGACCTGGCCGCCCGCTTCGGCCACCTTGAAGGCCGCCCGCATCGCCAATTCGGTTTTGCCGAAGCCGACGTCGCCGCAGAGAAGCCGGTCCATCGGCTTCGGCTCCCGCAGATCGGCCCGAATCGCCTCGATCGCCGTCGCCTGATCGGGCGTCGGGTCAAACTGAAACGCCTGCTCGAAGGCGAACTGCCAAGGGGTGTCGGCAGGGAAAGCCCGGCCGGGCCGCTCTGCCCGCACCGCCTGGATCTGCAGCATGTCGACAGCCATGTCGGCCACCGCCCGTTCGACCGCCTTTTTTTGCTTGGCCCAGAGGGTGCCGCCGATCTTGGCGAGCTTCGGTGCCGTCTTGCCTCCGCCGACGTACTTCTGCACCAGTTCGATGGCTGACGCCGGAACGTAGATCCGGGTCGACTCGGCGAATTCAAGTTCCAGAAACTCCTCGGTCCGGCCCTGCTTCTCGAGCAGCTTGAGCCCCCGATAGCGGGCGATCCCATGGGCGACATGGACAACAAGATCACCCTCCTGCAGCTCAAGAAAGGTGTCGATGGCCCGCGAGAGCCGCTGCTTCGGCAGCCGGCTGGTCGCCGCCTCCCGCCGGCGAAAGAGCTCGGCGGCTGAAATCAGCACCAGCTTTTCCGGCACCAGCCGAAAGCCGGCCGAAAGTCTGCCCCGGGCGAAATGGAGCCGGCCGGCTCGCGCCGGCGCCGAGTCGCCGAGCAGTTCGGCCAGTCGCTGCTGCTCCGCTGCGGTCGGGGTGACGATCCAGACCTCCTGGTCACGGCCGACGGTGTCGAGTTCCTGGCAGACCCGATCGAGCTGCCCGGTGAATCGCTCGACACTCTCGACGGCGAGGTGGGCTGTCGCCTCGAGGCTCGCCGGAGCGATCGCCGCAAGCGTGACCGATGGGAACCGGTAGATCCGGCTGAAGAGATCGTCCGGCGAGAGCGTGACCCGCTCGGGGAGCCACTGTCGCAGCCGGTTCCCTTCCTCGACGAGTTCGGCCGGTTCAACCAGCCCCCACCAGCTGTCGGTGGGTACAACGTCGGTCAGCCACGACCGGCGGCTGCCGCTGCCGGCCGCAGCCAACGCCGTCAGGTCGATCTCCGCGATCGCGGAGACGCTCCGCTGACTGACCGTGTCGAAGATGCGGAGCGACTCGATCTCATCGTCGTCGAGTTCCAGCCGCACCGGCCGCTCCCAGTCGGTGGCGAAGAGATCGACGATGCCGCCCCGCCGGGCGAAGCAGCCCGGCTCCGCGAGGGCATCGACCTGCCGCCAGCCCCGGGCAGTGAGCCAGTCGGCAAGTTCCCGCGGGTCGAGCTGTTCCCCGACGGCGAGCCGGCGGGTGCCTTCGAGAATCTGCCGCGGATCGGGCAGCGGGGCGAGCAGGGCCTGCATGGAGGTCAGCAGAATCTGCGGCGACTCGTCGGCGGGGCCGGTCAGCCGCTTGACCATTGCCAGCCGGGCGGCTGCCGCCGGGTCGGCCGCGGCCGCGGAGTCGTCGTCCCAACCCGGGTCGCCGAGCGACTCGAGCGGGGGAAGCAGGTCGACCGGCAGATGCGTGAAAATGGCGAGGTCGTCGGCGAGCAGCTCGGCCTCGGCTGCGTGGGGCAGCACCACCACCAGAGGACCCGCTTCCGGACGTCGCCGGGCGTGGGCCAGCGCCGCAACGACCAGGCTGCGGGCGGCGGCCCAGCCGCCGCCGACGGTCCCGCCGTGGCCCGCCTCGAGGCTGGCGACGACATCGGTAAAGCCGCTGTGATCAAGGAGCCCGGCCGCCAGGTCGCGCAGCCGGTCGGCCCTCGGCGACGGGGACTTCGCAGCCGGGGCGTCGCCGGAGGCGTTCACAGAGGCGGCCATTGAAGATTCTCGAGAGGTCCGGGGACGACGCCGCGACCCACCGGCTGACCAGGGGTCTGTTTTGGTGTATTGTTGAAGAGGACGGACGACAGGAGAAGGCCCCGAGGGAGACCGCTGGTCATGGCAACGGCAGAAGAGCACACAGGCACCGAGACGCTGGTCACCGGGGCCGATGCGGTTGTCGAGTCGCTGGCCCGGCATGACGTCGATGTGATCTTCGCCTATCCGGGCGGCTGCAGCATGCCCCTCCATCAGGCCCTGACCCGCTATGGGGCACAGATTCGCACGGTCCTGCCGCGGCACGAGCAGGGCGGCGCGTTTGCTGCTCAGGGCTACGCCCGGACCACCGGCAGGCCAGGCGTCTGCATGGCAACGAGCGGGCCCGGTGCGCTCAATCTGGTGACGGCCATCGCTGACGCCAAACTCGACAGCATTCCCCTGATCGCCCTGACCGGGCAGGTGCCGACCGCAGTGATCGGCACCGACGCCTTCCAGGAGACGCCGATCGCCGAGGTCTGCCGCGGGATCACGAAGCACCACTTCCTTGTTACCCGGGCCGAAGACATCCCCCGGGTGATGAAGGAGGCCTTTCATATCGCCACGACGGGCAGGCCCGGGCCGGTCCTCGTCGATTTGCCCAAAGATGTCCAGCAGGCCCACATCGTTCCCGACTACGACGTGCCGATGAACCTGCCGGGGTATCACCCCGAGGTTCGTCAGGCCCATCCGGAGCAGATCGCCCAGGTGGCCGCGGCGATCAAACGATCGAAGCGGCCGGTGATCTACGCCGGTGGCGGCGTCATCACCGGCAACGCTTCGGAGAATCTCCGCACCCTCGCCCGCAAAACCGGGATTCCGGTGACGATGACGCTGATGGGCCTGGGAAGCTTTCCCGGGGATGACCCGTTGTCCCTCGACATGCTCGGGATGCATGGCAGCGTCTACGCCAACTACGCGATCGATGAGGCCGATCTGTTGATCGCCGTCGGTGTCCGGTTCGATGACCGGGTCACCGGCAAGGTGTCGGAGTTTGCCCGGCACGGTTTCATCGTCCACATCGACATCGATCCCTCCGAGATCAACAAGAACAAGCCGGTGCACGTGCCGATCGTGGCCGATGTCAACGAAGCGCTCGGCCAACTGAATGCAGTTGTCGAACCGCCCGAGGCCGGCCTCGACGAATGGCATGCCCGGATCGCCGGTTGGAAGCATGAGGATCCCTTTGCCTTCGACACCAGCTACCCCGGTATCCTGCCGCAGGAGGCGATCGCGGAACTCTCGAAGTTGACGGCCGAACGCGACACCGTTGTGACGGTCGGTGTCGGACAGCACCAGATGTGGGCCGCCCAATTTTTCACGTTCCGGCGGCCCCGCACCTGGCTTTCCTCCAGCGGGCTCGGCACGATGGGCTTCGGCCTGCCGGCGGCAATGGGAGCCCAAGTTGGCCGGCCCGACGACCTTGTCATCGATATCGACGGAGATGGCAGCATCCTGATGAACATTCAGGAATTCGCCACCTGCACCTGTGAGAATATTCCGGTCAAGGTGCTGCTGCTCAACAACCAGCACCTCGGCATGGTGGTGCAGTGGGAAGACAGGTTCTTCAAAGGGAACCGCGCCCACACCTACCTCGGACCAGTCGACAACCCGGAGGCCTGCGGTCGTGGCGACGGCATTTCCCCGGCGTGCCGCTACCCAGACTTCGTCGCTTTGGCGAAGGGTTTTGGCTGGCAGGCTGAAACGGTCGTCGACAAGCCCGACCTGCGACCGGCGTTGGAGCGGCTCATCGACAGTTCCGGGCCAGCGCTGCTCGACGTGCAGGTGCCCTACCAGGAGCATGTGCTGCCGATGATTCCGTCCGGGATGACCGTTCGCGAACTGATTAAAAAGTGAACGACGGCGGCTCGGGCCGCGCTATTCTGGACATGGCGATTCTGAACGGGAAAGCCATGCACGGGTCCGGGCAACAGTGCCAGGCAGAACAAACCCTGGGTCGGATCGATCGAGACGCCCCAGCCGCCTGTTACCGGTTCATAAATGGCGAGAAGGGGGTCACCGGTCGCGGCCGGCCCGGCGGCAACCCGGGCCGCTCGCCGGCAGCCGGCTTGGGACCGGGTTCGGTTTCCACAGGCTCCGGATCGGGCTCCGGTGCCAGTTCGGTTGCCGCCGCCAGGACAGCCTCGTCGCCCGGCTTTTCGTAAATAGCGATGCCCAGTTCCCGCCACCGCCCGGCCCGTTGTTCGAGCGGTTCACCCTTTTCGCCCAGGGCTGCCGCAATGGTGGCGAGGGCCTCGGACAGGCTCACCAGCCGCCAGCTGGTTCGCAGACAGGTCGCCACGGGAAGCAGGCTCGGCTTCGCCGGGAGCGGTGAACCGTCGGGACCCGTTGCCATGCCCGGCCCCGGCATCATGCCCGGGCCCATCATCGACGCTTCAGCAGGCTGCATCGACATCCCGCCCTGCACGCCGCTGCTGAGAAACTGCCCGAGTTCGATCCGTTTGATCGCTGAGCGATCTTCGACAACGGCCGCGACGGCGGTGGCACCGATCAGATCGATCAGCTCTTCGGGATCTGTCACCGACTCAGAGCCGACCCGATCCGCGAGGAACCGGGCCGCCCGAACTCGCAGGTCGACCGGGCTGGCGGCGTCCTCGAGCAGCGAGAGAACCTTCTGTCCGATCGCGGCGAGCGGTTCGGAATCGGCCGCAGCGAGCGGGGCGATGCCGGCGGCCAAATCGACCACCCGCTGCTGCAGCCAGATTCGTACGGCGGGCTCGAGGCCCGGTGACGCGGCCTCCTCGTCTCCGCCGATTCGCAAGAGCAGGGTATCGAGCGTCGGCAGCAGGGCGACGGCAGCCTGCTTGCGGTCATCGGCGGCGCCGGCGCCGGCAGCCTCAACCCGCGGCACGAGGCCTTGCAAAGCAGCAACGCGGACCGCCGGCGCAAGGCTCTCGGCGAGCAGAAGCTTCTCGACTGCGGCAGTGGCTTCGGCAAGCGGACCGCCGTCTTCGTCGCGCAACTCCCCGAGCAGCAATGCCGCATTCACGCTTCCCTCGATCGCCGTCCGCTCACTGACGGCGAGTTCGACGAGGCCTTCAATGGCGGCCGTGTTGGCCTTGCCGCGGGCTGCCGCATCGGTGATGTCATCAAGAAACAGGCTGGCAAGCCGTCCGCGGACATAAGCCAGATTGCGGCGGTTCCCCTCGGCGAGAAGCTGCGTCAGGCCGTCGGCGAGCAGCAGCTGCCGATGCCGCTGAGTAAACTCGCCGCCGGCGGTGAGTTCCTTTCGGTAGGCCTTCAGATCATCCGACGCTTCCAAGTCTGAAAGCCGATCAAAACGCGACGGTTCCTGCTGCGGCAGCGCCGGCGTTTGCCAGCAGGCCAACAGCAATGACACCAGCAGCAGCCGCCGGCCGGCGGCGACCAGTCTCTGCCG
>CAZIQV010000011.1:0-19062 GCA_964541275.1 uncultured Chitinophagaceae bacterium
TGCCGATCTGGCGGAGGATGCCGACAGAATGCTGGGTCGGCTTGGTCTTCAGTTCACCGGCTGCCTTCAGGTAGGGCACGAGGGTGAGGTGGATGAAGATGCAGTTCTCGCGGCCGACATCGAGCGGGATCTGGCGAATCGCCTCGAGGAAAGGCAGGCTTTCAATGTCGCCGACGGTTCCGCCGATTTCAGTCATCACGACGTCGGTCTCGGCATCGGCGAGCTGGGTCACAACTCCCTTGATCTCATTGGTGATGTGGGGGATCACCTGAACGGTGTTGCCCAGGAATTCCCCCCGCCGTTCCTTGTTGATCACCGCGAGGTAGATCTGCCCCGTCGTGTAGTTGCTCTGGCGGGTCAGGTGGGTGGTGGTGAAGCGTTCGTAGTGCCCCAGATCGAGGTCGGTCTCGCTGCCGTCATCGAGGACGTAGACCTCGCCATGCTGATACGGGTTCATCGTGCCGGGGTCGACGTTGATGTAGGGGTCGAGCTTTTGCAGTTTCACCCGCAGGCCGCGGGCCTCAAGCAGCATCGCGATCGACGCGCTCGTCAGCCCCTTGCCGAGCGAGCTGACGACCCCTCCGGTCACAAAAATGTGCTTGGTCACGACGACAGTTCCCAGTGGCGGGCGGATGGCCGCGGCCGGTCAGGCGGCCGCCGGTGCTGGCGGGATTGAACCAAGTCGATCCCGACCGGGTCAAATGCCCTGGCCGCTTTGGCGGGCCGATCGATCGTGTAGAGTAATGATATGGACGCAACCATTCCGCCCGCACCGACCCGACCGGTCACCGCCAACGTTCGCATTCGCAGCCTCGAGCCGCTCGTCCCGCCGGCCCGGCTGATTGCGACACTGCCCCTCGCCCCGACGGCCACCGAGACCGTTCTCGGCGGACGGCAGGCGGTCGAGCGGGTGCTCGCCGGCGACGACAGCCGGCTGCTTGCGGTCGTCGGCCCCTGCTCGATCCACGATCCCGCAGCCGCCCGCGACTACGCCGAGCGGCTTGCCGGTCTTGCAGCGGAACTTTCCGACCGGCTGCTGGTGGTGATGCGGGTCTACTTTGAAAAGCCCCGCACCACCGTCGGCTGGAAGGGGCTGATCAACGATCCGCACCTCGACGACTCGTTCGATGTGGCCGCAGGGCTGCGGCTGGCCCGCAGCCTGTTGATCGAAATCGCCGGTCTCGGCCTGCCGGCAGCAACCGAGTTTCTCGAGCCGATCACTCCGCAGTACATCGCCGATACGATCGTGCTCGGCGCGATCGGCGCCCGGACGACCGAGTCGCCGACCCACCGGCAGATGGCCAGCGGCCTCTCGATGCCGGTGGGCTTCAAGAATTCGACCGACGGATCGCTCCAGGCGGCAATCGACGCGATGCAGGCGGCCCGGACCCCCCACTCGTTTCTCGGGATCGACAACAGCGGTGGCACCTGCGTCGTCTCGACGGCCGGCAATCCCTGGGGGGTGCTGATGCTTCGCGGCGGCCGCGGCGGCACCAATTATGCGCCGGAAGTGCTCCACGAAGCCCGCAGCCGGCTGGAGCAGGCCGGGCTGCCGCCCCGGGTGATTGTCGATTGCAGCCACGCCAACTCGGGCAAGGATCACCGCCGGCAGGCGATCGTCTGGCGGGACGTGCTCAAGCAGCGGATCGAGGGCGACCGTTCGATCGTCGGACTGATGCTCGAGAGCAACCTCCACGAAGGCAAGCAGGGGGTCGGCGACGCTCGATCCGGCCTCGCGTACGGGGTTTCGATCACCGACGCCTGTATCGGCTGGGACGAGACAGAAGCCCTGCTCCGCGAGGCCCACGGCCAACTCGGCTGAGCCGACGAGGCCGGTTTCCCCGCTGGCGTTCGGTCGCCGAGGAGCCTCCTGTGACCGCTGCGTCCTCGCCTCCAGGATGTCAAACCACTCCCGGTGTTCGGCTGCGGTGACCGGCTGCCGCCCCCGCGTGGCACTGTCGGCAGTCCCGGGCAGCCTGACCGCCGCCGGCAGCCGCATCTCGGGGGCGAAGAAGATCGCCGGCTCGACATTCAGCCCTCTTCCAGATCACCTGCCTCAATGCCACTGCTTGCCATCGAATCGACCTGCGATGAAACGGCGGCCGCCGTGATCGACTGCCGGCGGCAGCCGCTGGCCAGTGTTGTCGCCAGCCAGGATGAACTGCATGCCCGCTGGCGGGGTGTCGTCCCCGAAATCGCCTCCCGGGCCCATGTCGAACGGATCATTCCCGTTATTGACGAGGCGGTGAAGCAGGCAGGCATTCGACGTCGGGATCTCGTGGCCGTCGCGGTCGCAGCGCGGCCGGGGCTGGTCGGGTCGCTCCTCGTCGGTCTCGCTGCCGCCAAGGCGATCGCCGCCGTGCTCAGGCTGCCGCTGGTCGGCTATGACCATCTCGCCGCCCACCTCTACGCCTGCCGAATCGCGTTCGGCGATGCCGCCGCCTATCCCGCCGTCGGCCTCGTGGCCAGCGGCGGTCACACCACGCTATTCACCTTGGCGGGACCGCTGAACCTCGAGCGGCTAGGCGGGACCATCGACGACGCCGTCGGCGAGGCCTTCGACAAGGCCGCCAGCCTGCTCGGTGTGGGCTATCCCGGCGGGCCGGAGATTCAACGGCTTGCCGCCGCGGGCGACCCTCGGGCGTTCCGGTTTCCCCGGCCTCTCGTCCGCGACCATTCGCGGCTTGACTTCAGCTTCAGCGGGCTGAAGACAGCCCTCCGCTACCAGGTTCGGCCCCCCGGGGCGGCCGAACGGCAGCTCAGCGACCAGCAGCGGGCCGACCTTGCCGCCTCGTTTCAGCAGGCCGCGGTTGACACCCTGATTGCCAAAGTCGACCTCGCCATCAGCCGGACCGGATGCCGCACGGTGCTCGTCGGCGGTGGGGTTGCTGCCAATCGCCTGCTTCGCGAGGAGCTCCAGCAGCTTGGCGAACGACGGCAGGCGGCCATCCTCGTGCCTCCGCCCGGCCTCTGCACCGACAACGCCGCCATCGGAGCGATTGCCTGGGAGCATCTCGAGCAGGGCGACGTTGCCGGCCTCGACCTCGATGTGCGGCCGGGAACCGACCGGGTGCGTCGCTCGCAGTATGTGGGAAAAGCGAGTCGCGACGCCTGCCCGTGAGGGTGGCCGCTGAACAGTCCGCGGCGGTTGCCGATCCCACGGCGGTTGCCGACCGCCGCATCGGGCGGCGGGAGGGCGATGTGCTCGAAAGCCGGGGCGGCCGCCGGGGAAGATCTCGGCGACCGCGGCCGGATCGCTTCGCCGCCGAAGCGGGGCCGGGTCAGACGCCGTGCCGGGTCTCCGCCAGCACTTCCACTCCGCCGTCGCCAACGTCGTACAGCATGCCGACCACGCCGATCTTTCGCTCAGCGGCCTGCCGGCGGATCACCGGGCTCGCCTCGAGCAGCTGGCGAACCGCCCGCACGACGTTCCGCCGGCTGACCGCATCGATGATCTGCTGGCGGCTGTCGCCGCCGGCGGCAGCGAGTCCGCGGCAGTCGTCTTCGCTGACAACGCGGCCGATTTCCTGAAAAATTGCTCTCAGACTCTGGCAGTCAGCCGCGGTTGGCTGCTCGGGCTGGCAGGCCTCCGCGACCGCGGCCGCGATCGCCTCGCAGCGGGTATGGCCGACGACCACGACCAGTCTGGCTTTGGCAATGGCGACCGCGTATTCAGCACTGCCGACGACGTCGGGGCTGATGCCGTTGCCGGCAAGCCGGACGCCGAAGATGTCGCCGAGGCCGAAATCGAAGATCGCCTCCGCGGGCGATCGCGAGTCGATGCAACTGATCACGACCGCCAGCGGATGCTGGCTGGCGGCCGTCGCCGCCCGCTGGCGGGCCGGGTCGCGTTTGAGGGGATTCCCTGTGCGGAAGCGGAGATTCCCCTCCAGCAACCGCTCAAGCACCTCGGCGGGACTGGTGAGCCGTTGGACCTCGGCGCTGGCGTGCTCGGCAAATCTGATGGCATCGTGGAGGCCGGGAAAGCGTTCGCCAAAGCCGACCAGACTGAGTTGGACCCAGCGGGCTGGTGCGGCTGCCTGCTGAAAGTCGGCGAGGAGATCGACCACGTCGGGGTCGATGAAGTCGGTGTTGGTCGCATCGATCACCAGCGCACCGCCGGGGGGGACGGCGTAGAGCTCCCGCTGAATTGCAGCCCGGTTCAGAAAGGTCACCTGGTTGGCCAGTTCAAGCCGGATCACGGTGCCGGCAACATGCCGCTCGAGGCTGCGGGTCAACGGCCGGCGGTAGTTCGCGTGGAGAATAAAGACGATGCTGCAGGCGAAGCCGATGCCGATGCCGACGAGCAGGTCGGTCAGCACGATCGCCGCAACGGTCGCAGCGAAGGGGACAAACTGGGAATGGCCCTCCCGCCAGAGCTGGTGGAACCGGCGCGGACTGGCGAGGCGATAGCCGGTCTTGATCAGGATGCCGGCGAGCGTCGCCAGGGGAATCTCGTTCATCCAGTGCGGCAGCAGCAGCACCGCACCGAGCAGCAGGCTGCCGTGCGTGACGGTCGCCAACCGGCTCCGACCGCCAGCGTTGACATTGGCTGTCCCGCGGATCACCGCGGCGCTGATCGGCAGGCCGCCGAGCAGCCCCGAGGTGATGTTGCCGACCCCCTGGGCCACCAGTTCGCGGTTCGGGGGCGTCCGCTGCTGCCGCGGGTCGATCTTGTCGACCGCTTCGATTGCGAGCAGCGATTCGAGGCTGGCGATCACCCCGATCGTCACCGCGGCGGGGTAGATTCGCGGGTCGGCGAAGCTTGCAAAATCACACACCCGCACGAGGTCGAGCAGGCCGCCGGGCCCGTCTGCCAGCGGCACGGCGACGAGATGGGTGGGGCCGACCGCCCAGGGGCTCCCCGCCTGCCTGAGCAGCATATTGGTGGCGGCTCCGGCACAAACCGCAACGAGCGGGCCGGGTATCCCCGTCCTCCGGAGCGGCCTGATCTGGTCCCAGGCAATCACGAGCAGGAGCGATCCGACGCCAATCGCCGCCGCCCCCGGCAGGAAGTAGCGAAGCGAATTCCGCAAATCGGAGAAGGTGGTCTCGCGGTCGGGCTGGTTGAAGGCCATTTCACCGACCGGGTCGATGTCGTAGCCGATCAGGTGCGGCAGCTGCTTGAGCATGATGATGATCCCGATCGCGGCAAGCAGTCCTTTGATCACGCTCGTCGGGAAAAAGGCCGAGATGAAGCCCGCCCGCAGCAGGCCGAAGCCGATCTGCAGCATCCCGGCGACCACGACTGCCGCGCCGAACGCCTCGAATTGGCCGAGGGCGGCGGTCTGGGCGGCGACGATCGCGATCAACGCCGGCGATCCGCCCGAGACGCTCGTCCGCGAGCCGCTGAGACAGCCCACGACGACGCCGCCGACAACCCCGGCGATGATCCCTGAGAAGAGCGGCGCCCGGGCAGCCATCGGCACCCCGAGGCAGAGCGGGACCGCAACGAGGAAGACGACGACCCCGGCCCGGATGTCGGCAGCGGCGTCGGCAAAGAGGCGGCCGGAGGAGTGTGCTGGAGACATGATTGGGCCCCGGGGGCTTGTGGCTTTCCCGCTCAGAGCATGTCCTGCAGACCTGGTCGCTGTCACCCAGTCATTCCGGGCGACGGGTAAAGCCCCGCGACCGCTCGAAAGACCGCCGCACCGCGAACCGAATTCAGGCCGCCGAGTCGCCGTCGCTTTCCACCGGCCCGGGAGGAGGGTAGTCTCACGGGCGACGGAACAAACCTTCCCTGGCCGGTCACCGATTCATCTCACCGGCTGAGCCGTCGGGGGTGCCTTCAGGCTGGCTGCATACCGGCATGCGGGCGTGTTGTTCCTCGGCTTGTGCTGAGCGATGTCCCCGTCCGGGCGGTCGGGCGACGTCGCGTCTGTTGACGCCCGCATTTTTCACCCGGCACGCTGGAGACGATTGTTATGGCTGCAACCGCCCTGGGATACATCACCGACGTCGATTACATCCCCGGCTTCTACCCCCACATGTCCCCGGTGGCGATGCGGTATGCCGCCTCGCTCAATCGGGTCGTCCCGCCGTCGACAGCCGGGCGGTTTCGTTACCTCGAACTCGGCTGCGGTCTTGGCCGATCGCTGACGACCCTCGCCGCGGCCAATCCCCAGGGAGAGTTCGTTGGCGTCGACGTCAATGCCAATCATGTCGCCGCGATCGATCGGGACATCGCTGCCGGCGAACTCACCAACGCCCGGGCGATTGCCAGCGACTTTGCCGGCCTGCCGAAGGATCTCGGCCGCTTCGAGTTTATCGCCCTCCACGGCGTGTTCAGCTGGGTGGCCCCGGAGGTGCGGCAGCAGATTCTTGCGTTGGCAAGTGAGCACCTCGCGGCCGGTGGACTGCTCCTGGTCAGTTACAACTCCATGCCGGGCTGGGCCCATCTGCAGCCGATTCGCGGCATTCTCCGGCAGTACGCCGCCCTCCGCCAGGGTGACACCGTCCAGCGAATCCGCGACGCGCTGAACTATCTCGTCTTCATCCGGGACAAGAAGGCGAAATACTTTGAGGACAACCCGCGGGCGGCGGCCTATGTCGACGGCCTGCTCAAACAGGATCTGCGGTACCTCGCCCACGAATATCTCAACGAGCACTGGACGAGCTTTTACTTTTCCGAAGTGGCCGGCATGTTCGGTTCGGCCGGGCTGTCCTTTGTCGGCAGCCTGCCGATCCACACCAACTTCTGGGACCTTTGCGTCCGGCCCGAATTCCAAGAGCTGTTTCGGACGACCAGCAACCGGCTGGTTACCGAGTCGCACAAGGATTTCTGCGCCAACACCGCCTTCCGCTGGGATATCTATGCCGCAGAGCCCCGGGTGATGCAGAGTCCCGAGGAGCGGCTCAAGCAGGTTGACGACCTTTATTTCAGGGCCGCCCGTCCGGGCATTTCCCTGCCTCATCAGGTCAATCTTGGCGTGGTGACGTCGACAGTTCAGGGGCCTCTCTACGAAACGCTGCTGAAGACGCTTTCCGACCGGAGTCTTTCCCTGTCGGAGATTCTCAAAGACAAACAGCTCAAGGGGAATCCGGCTGCCGATCTGATTCGGGCGGTCGATGCCGGAGTGGCAATGGGCCTGTTCGACGTTTCCGCCCGTCCGGTCGAGGCGGCTGCCGGGGCGGCTGTCACTGAGCAGGCGGTGACGGTGGCATCGCCCTTCAATCGGGCCGTGCTCGCCAGCGACGCCCTCGGCGGCCGGCCGGTGGCCCTCGCCAGTGCAGCAACCGGCACGGGGCACACGCTCGGTGATTTCGATGCGGCAATCCTCCACGAACTGTCCAGCGGCGGGCCGGACGGGCTCGTGCAGCGGGTCGATGCCCGGCTGACCGGCAGCGGCAGGTCGCTGCAGCAGGAGGGAAAGCCGGTGACCGATCCAGAAGCCCGTTTGAAACTTGTCGAGTCGGCCTGCTCGGCCTTCCGATCGACGAGTCTCCCGCAGTTGGCACAACTGGGCATCGTTTCGGCGGCCACCTAGCGGCCTGCGGAAAAAGCGATCCAGAGCCTTTTTCCGTTTGGGCAACCCCCGAAAACGCCGAGTGTTTTCGGGGTTGCCGGTCGCCGTCTCCGGCGGCGGCAGACGGTATCAGCAGTCGGCTCCCCGTTGGTGACCGCGGCGGGGCTGATACGGTCATCACGCCGACGGCGCTGGTCGCTGGCGAGCCGCAGCGAAGCGGCATCAGCCGCTTCAGGACCCTTGGGGGCCGCGGCTTTGAGACGGAACCTAGCCCGGGAAGGGTGCCGGAGGCAGCGGCTGTGGCTGTCCCGGCGGATGGACCGGGACGATGGGAGGCGGGCCGCCGGCAGCCGGAATGTTCTGCGGCGGACTTGGCGGCTGTGGCGGAAACTGGCCGGTCAGCGGTTGACTCCCCGGCGGCGCTGCCCCCGGCTGCACCCCCGATCGGGCGTTGAGGTCGGCCACCAGTTGCTGCACCTCTGGCCGCACGGCGATTCCCCGGTTGTTGAAGATATCTGCGGGCGTCACACCGTAGCGACCGTAGAGGACCCCGTCGGCGTTGTGGTCGACCGACAGGTCGGCACCGCCGAGCGAGACGCCGAGGAACAGGCCCCTGCTCCGAGCGTAGGAGTAGATTTCCGCACCAAGCCGGGCATCGGTGGCGGCATTTGCCTGTCTGCCGACCGGCCCGACCGCGACGGCCGCGTCGGCCCCGAGGGTGACCTTCTGGCCGTTGAGAATGTTTGTCAGGCTCTGCGGCGTTTTGAAAACCAGCACAATATCGGCCGCCTGCACGCCGGCCTGAAAGCCGATGCTCCCGCCTCCCATCGTCACCATCACCGGAGCGGTCCAAGAACCGTCCGCCCCGCGGACATGCAGCACGCCGCGGCCGTAGTTGACCCCGAGGATGAAGCCGCCCTTGATCATGTTGGGGAAGATGGCGACGCCGGATGCGGCCCGCAGCATGTTCGGCGGAATCGACTCAAGCTGCAGCCCAAAAAACTGGTCGAGGGTCTGCCGGGCGGCAACAACCGTCTGGACCTCCGGGCCGGCGACGGTCGGCACGGTCTGGGCGACAGCCGCCGGCGCAGCCAGGAGGGCGGTCACGAGCAGGGGCACCAGGCGGCCGAGCCGGCCGGTGAACGGTGGCAGATTTGAGACCGGGACGGCCATGGGCAGATCCTTTGGGCGGGGAGCAGACGAGATTGCCGCGGACACTAGCGGCATCGTCTGCGGCCTGTCGAGGGGAAATTTCGCCCCGCAACGCCGGCTGGCGGCTGTTACTCCGCCTGCTTGGCCACCCGGAAGACCTCGTCGAGGGTGGTCTGCCCCTGCAGCACCTTGTCGAGACCGTCATCGAACATCACCCGCATGCCCCCGGCGATGGCCGCCCGGCGAATATCCTGCGTGGCCGCTCCCTGGAAGGCGAGCTCACGAATTTTGTTGTTCAGGACCATCAGCTCAAAAATACCCATCCGGCCCTTGTAGCCCCGCTTCTGGCACTTCGCGCAACCACGACCCTTCATGAAGGTGGCCGTCGCGAGCTGCTCGGGCGTGAATCCCGCCGCCTGGAGTTCGCTCTCCAGCGGCTCGTGTGGCTGCCGGCAGTTGGAACAGTTCAGCCGCACCAGCCGTTGGGCCAGAACCGCCACGACGCTGGAGGCGACGAGGTAGGCGGGTACCCCCATGTCGATCATCCGCGTGATCGCGCTTGGGGCGTCGTTGGTGTGGAGCGTGCTGAACACAAGGTGGCCGGTCAGCGACGCCTGGATGCCCATCTGGGCGGTCTCGGTGTCCCGCATCTCACCGACAAGAATCACGTTTGGCGCCTGCCGGAGCATCGCCCGGATGACGCGGGCAAAGTCGAGCCCGATGTTGTGCCGCACCTCAACCTGGTTGATGCCACTGAGGTAGTACTCGACCGGGTCCTCGGCGGTGATGATCTTGGTGTCCGAACGGTTCAGTTCGTTGAGCGAGGCGTAAAGCGTGGTGGTCTTCCCGGACCCGGTCGGTCCGGTCACCAGGATGATGCCATTGGGCCGGCGGATCAGGCTTTTGAACTGTCGGAAGTCATTTTCGGAGAGTCCGAGTTGGCGGATCCCGACTTTGATATTGTCCTTGTCGAGCAGCCGCATCACCACCGACTGACCGTGGTTGGTCGGCAGCACGCTCACCCGGAGGTCGAAGTCCCTGCCGTCCTGGGTGGTGATCTTGATCCGCCCGTCCTGCGGCCGCCGGCGTTCGGCGATGTCGAGACGCGACAAGATCTTGATCCGCGACAGAATCGCCCCGAGGAGCCGCCGCGGGGCGCTATCCCGAACGACGAGCCGGCCGTCGATCCGGTACCGCACCCGGATCTCGTTTTCGAACGGTTCGATGTGAATGTCGCTCGCCTTCAGGCTGACCGCCTCGGTGATGATGAGGTTGACGAGCTTGACGACCGGTGCCGACGACTCGTCCTCGTCCTCTTTGAGCGCCGCCTCCTGCTCGACGGTGGTTTCCGTAAAGTCGATCTCGGTATCGGTGAACTCCTGGGTGAGCATCGAGTCGGCACTCTCCCCGTCACCTGACCCATAGTGCCGATTGATACTCTCGACGATCTGGTCCCGCATCGCCAGCGACATCTCGACGTCGCGGTTGAGGATGAATCGGAGCTTGTCCTGGGTGTCGATGTCGGTCGGGTTGCTCGTCGCGACCCGCAGCATCGACCCCTCCTCGCGGATCGGCAGGATGGTGTTTTCCCGGGCGACACTCTCGGGCACGAGGTCGATCACCTCGTCGGGCACGGTCAGCCCTTCAAGATCGACAAAGGTCATGCGGTTGGCCTTGGCCAGCGCCTTCATCACCAGGTCGGGCCGGGCGTAACCCAGCCGCAGGACTTCCTCGTGCAACTGCTTGCCCGACTCACCGGCGACCTTGGTCGCTTCGGCAAGCTGGTCCTGGCTAATAATTCCCTTGCGGACAAGGATTTCGGAAAAAGGGTCAGGCATCTTGGTCGGCGGCGGTGGCTGGAGGGGGTGGGGTCGCGAGGTAGGTGTCGGAATGTTCGTAGCCCGGGGCGCAGCAACAGAGGAAGACGAGTTCGTCGCGACCGGTGTTGCGGATGGTATGGCGGCTGCCGGGGGGAATGGCGATCGCATCGCCCGGGCCGACCGGGCGAGTCTCGCCATCGAGTGTCATGGCTGCAGTCCCTGCGAGAATGTAATAGATCTCCTCGGTGACGGCGTGGTGGTGGGCGGTCGTCGCCTGGCCGGGGGCGAGGCGGGCCTCCGCGAGCGACTGGTGGCGGATAGCCGAGTTGCGGCAGGCGAGCAGTTCGCGAATCGTCGAGCCGTCGGTGGTGGTGAAAGGGGCGGCGTCAGCCCGGTTTATGACATCCATGCACATCGTTCCAAAAAAAGTCTTGTCGGCCCCACATAAGTTTACCCCAAAGGTTCCCGGGTTGGCCCCGCCGGCCAAATCTGGTCTGCCTGCCGAGCGGATTCCGGGCCGATTCGACGGCTCGGGCTTCGGGTCCGAGGCCGAGTTCACAGCCGCTTCTGGTGCAGCACGGCCGGCGGCACCGGTCGGCTGTCCCAGTCAGACTCTCCCGGTCGGTCGGTCAGCCGATCAGGAAGCTGCCCGGCTGCGAGCGTGAGATCTGATTCGACGATCACCCGGCTTGCTTCCGGGGCCTCGGCAGCGAGCGTCTGCAGCAGCCGATTGAGGTCGGTCGCGTGCGAGGCGAACATGGCCCAAGGGGGTGAGACAAAGATCAGCCAGGGCCGCTCACGCCGCAACGGCGGCAGCCGCCGGGACCAGAGGAGGACGTCGCCGGCGATGATGTCAACCCGGTCGGAAAGGCCAAGTTCGGCGGCGGAACGTCGCAGGCAGTCGGCCGTCGGGAAGTGCCGCTCGGCAAAAACCGCGGTTGCCGCTCCCCGGCTCAACGCTTCAAAGCCGATCGCTCCGGTGCCTGCAAACAGGTCGATCACCATGGCCGACCGGACCGCTGTGCCGAGCAGATCGAAGACGGTCTCCCGGACCCGGTCCTTCATCGGACGTGTCGGTCCCCCCGGACGAAAGGCGAGCCGCCGACCGCGCAGGTCGCCGCCGATGATCCGCGGCGGGCTCGTCGGATCGGTCGCTTCCTCTGGCGGCGGGCTGCTGCCCCGGCGCCGAGCCCGACGGCTGTGCTGAGGAGGAGGGCGTCTCGGCATTCTGGCGCTTCCCGGGGGCGACGGCGGGTGAAAAGCCACCGCCGGGATCCCATCCCGGCGTCATTACAGCTTCCCGGCAGACATGGTACGGTAAGACATGGTGGAGAACCGACGCGACTGGCGGGAATCGAGGGTGACTGATGCGAAATTGGTTCGGACGGCTTCCCGGGGCGAGCACGCTTGCCGCAGCTGTCGGCGTCCTTCTCGGGAGTCTGGTTTGGATTGCTGCGGTTCCCGCTGCGGAGACTGAGAATGGCCCGGCCGCCGGGACGACCGCGGCGGACGCCAAAGCGACCTTCACGAAAGCCCAGCAGGATCTCAAACGGCTCATCGGCGAACTGGCTGCCCTGCAGGCGGAATACCAGCAGCCCGGCGCTGACAAGCCACGGATTGAGAAGCGGTTCAATGAGGCCCGCAACGACGCGCGGGCGGCTGCTGCGAGCCTCGAGTCCAGCGCGACTGCCGTGCTGATCGCCGAGCCCGACAACGCGGAGGCCGTGGAGGTGGTCCGCGATGTGTTGCAGGGGGCCATGGCGTCAGACGATCCCCGGAAGGCTCTCGCTGTTGCCGAAACGCTGCAGGGGGCCGGTGTGGCAGACGGCCCGACCCTCCTCGCCGGCGCGACTGCCGCGATGACGGTATCGCAACTCGACAAGGCGGCAGAGTTCGTCAAGGCGGCGGCGGCCGCCGGAGTCGAACCCGGCAGCATCAAATCGCTCGAGGAGTCGATCGCTGCCGAGCGACCGAAGGTCGAGGCAGAAATGGCCAAGCGTGCGGCGGAGGCCGAAGCCGACGATCTGCCGAGGGTGCAACTCGAGACCACGAAAGGAACGATCGTCGTCGAACTCTTTGAGAACGAGGCCGCCAATACGGTGGCCAACTTCATCAGCCTGGTCGAACAGCATTTCTATGACGGCACGCCATTTCACCGGGTGATTCCCCAGTTTATGGCTCAGGGAGGTGATCCCACCGGAACCGGAACAGGCGGCCCCGGCTATGCCATCGCCTGTGAGTGCGGGCTGCCGGGAGCCCGCAAGCACTTTCTTGGCAGCCTCTCGATGGCCCACGCCGGAAAGGACACCGGCGGCTCCCAGTTTTTCCTCACCTTCCGGCCGACCGAGCATCTCGACGGCCGCCACACGGTATTCGGTCGGGTAATTGAGGGCTTCGATGTGCTGCCGAAGCTGCAGCGGACCGAGGGCGAGCGGGCCGGTGGTCAGCCTGATCGCATTGTCAAGGCAGAGGTTGTCCGGAAACGGGACCATGCCTACGAGCCAGAGAAACTTCCGTCCCGCCGCTGAGTCGGGGCCGCGGTGGCCGCCGACGAACGGCTCAACGGGGCAGATTGCTGAGAGGAGGAGACGATGCCGAGCGGAGCGAGTTGGGGTGGTCTTGGCTGTGTTGGCATCTCGCTACTGGCGGTGGTCGCCGCGGCGCAGAATTCCCCCGTGACAGAGAGGACGCAGGCGATGCAACGAGCGGCTGAAAAAAACCCGGCGATTGCCGGCCGACTTCCGGACGATCAGATTCCCAAGACCGACGCCGAATGGCGGCAGCGGCTGACGCCGGAGCAGTTCGAAATTGCCCGGAAGAAAGGGACTGAAAGGGCCTTCACCGGCAAATACTGGAACACCAAGACCCCCGGGACCTACCGCTGCATCTGCTGCGGCGAACCGCTGTTCCGGTCTGGTGAGAAGTTTGACAGCGGCTGCGGCTGGCCAAGTTTTTTCGCACCGATTGACGCCGAGGATGGCGACGTCAAAGGCGACGTTGTCGCCGAACACGAGGACCGTTCGCTCGCCGGCATTCCCGGCTTTGGGGTGCGGACGGAAGTGACCTGCCGACGCTGCGGCAGCCATCTCGGGCATGTCTTCAATGACGGCCCGCCGCCGACCGGACTGCGGTACTGCATCAACTCGGCCTCGATTCTGCTCGATCCGGCTGACGTCCCCGGCGGGGCAGCAGCCGTTTCGCGCGACGATGAGAAAGAGGCTGCCGCCGGGCCAGAGTCGTCCGGCCCGGACGCGGTCAAGAAATGACCCTCGCCAGCGGTGCAACCGCCCCCGGCAGGGCTCCCTGCTGTGTCGACGTTGCGGGGAGAAACGGTCCCTGAGTTCTGTGCAACAGGCTCAACCCGAGCAGTCAGCCGCGGACCCCGCCCAGCGGCGGCACGGCACCGACCGCCGCCGCTTCGCACCCCGGAATCGGTCTGTTCCGCGTCGCTGCTGCTGGCCTCAGGAGATCCCCGCCGCGGGTATCGCCGCAAAACCATCACATCGCGGGAAGGCCTGTAGCCTTCCCCGGCACCCCTCGTCGGCACTGTCTTCGCGGGCGATCTGGGGTGGAACTGTCCGGCCGGCAGGGCGGTCTGCCGATGAATGTCGGACGCCGGCCCCCTTTTTCCCGGCCACCCCTGGTTTACACTTTATTTTTTACGACTCCGCACCGCCATCACCCCCCACAGGAACTGCCTTGTCAGAGCCAGTCATCAACTTGTCGCAACAGCAGGCAATCGAGAAGGCTGACACCCTGATCGAGGCACTCGGCTGGATTCGGAAATTCCGCGACACGACGACGGTCGTCAAACTCGGCGGCAGCGTCCTTGAGCACCCGGATGCCCTCCGGCACCTGCTGCTCGACATCGTTTTCATGACCACCCTCGGCATGCGGGTGGTTGTGGTGCACGGCGGCGGCAAGGCGATCTCGCGGGCGATGGATGCCGCCGGGATCGAACCGCGATTCGTGCAGGGGCGGCGGTATACCGACCGGGCGACGCTGGAAATCGTCGAGCGGGTGCTGGCGACCGAACTCAATCACGACCTGGTCGCCAAAATCGAGGAGTTCGGCGGCCGAGCGATGTCACTGAATTTTCGCTCCACCAACGTGCTCTTTGGCGAACCGCTGAATCTCTGTGATCCGGAGGGGGCGAGCATCGACCTCGGCCGGGTCGGTGAGGTCACCCGGGTCGACCGGCTCACGATCGATAACCTTGCGTACGCCGGACAGGTGCCGGTCATTCCGTCGATGGCGCTGGGGGAGGACGGTGAAAAACTCAACGTCAACGCCGACACCGCCGCGACCGCGGTGGCTGCTGCGATCAACGCGGAAAAACTCGTGGTGCTCAGCGATATCCCGGGAGTGCTCGCCGATCGTGACGACCCGGAAAGTCTGATCCACTCGCTCACCGCGGGCGAGGCCCGCCGGCTGATCGCCGACGGCTCGATCGCCACGGGCATGATTCCAAAAATCGAGGGCTGCCTCGCAACCCTCGCCGAGGGCGTCAGGAAGATTCACATCATCGACGGCCGTCTCCGGCATTCTCTGCTGCTGGAGATCTACACCACCAGCGGCGTCGGGACCGAACTGGTGGCCGACGCCGCAGTCCGGTCGGAGCGGCCCGCCGTTGCTGCCGCCGGCAGCTAGCACCCCGGGAAAAGCGGTTTCAGCCTGCAGGAGCCCCGAAGCCCCACTATTTCGATCTTCTGGAGCGTAGCGATGGCCACCATTGAGTCCACTTCCGCCACCACCCGATCGCAGCCCGGCCCGAAGACCGAGGCGATCATCGAAACATTCAGCCGGTATGTTATTCCCAATTACCGACGCTTTGACGTCTGCCTCGTCCGCGGCGAGGGCTCGCGAATCTGGGATGCCGACGGCACCTGTTACCTCGATCTGTTTCCCGGCTGGGGCTGCAACCTGCTCGGCCACTGTCCCGGCCCGGTGGTGCGGGCCGTCCAGGAGCAGGTCGGCAGGCTGATCCACGTTCCCAACACCTGGTATATCGAGCCCCAGGGTGAATGGGCCCGGCTTCTGTCTGAGCGGTCCTTCGGGGGCCAGGCCTTCTTCTGCAATTCGGGAGCCGAGGCCAACGAGGCGGCGATCAAACTCATCAGGCTGCGTTCCGACGGCAAACGGCACAAAATCATCACCTTTCAGGGAGGCTTTCACGGCCGCACCCTCGGCAGCCTGTCGGCGACGGCCCAGCCGAAGTATCACGAGGGACTCGGTCCCCTCGTCGCCGGCTTCCAGTTCGCACCCTATGGCGACCTTGAGGCAGTCGAACGGCTTGTCGACGACCAGACCGGCGGCATTCTCGTCGAGCCGATTCTCGGAGAGGGCGGCGTGGTGCCGGCGACCGCGAGCTTTCTGCAGGGCCTGCGACGCCTCGCCGACGAACGCGATCTCGTGCTCGTTTTCGACGAGGTGCAGTGCGGCTGCGGGCGGACTGGCAAGTGGTTCGGACACCAGCATGTCGACGTCGTCCCTGACGCGATGACGCTGGCCAAGAGTCTGTGTGCAGGCATCGCCGGCGGCGGCCTGCTCGCCAAGCCGGAGTTGGCAGAGCACCTGCGGCCCGGCATGCACGCCTCGACCTTCGGAGGGAACCCCGTCGCCGCCGCCGCCGGCGTCGCTGCGATCAACATGATCGAGGAACAGCAACTGCTTCCGCGGGTCGAGCAGGCCGCCGCCACTTTCCGCAGCCGGCTTGAAAGCCTGCAGCAGCAGTGCGATGCCGTTCGCGAGGTGCGGGTGCTCGGCATGATGATCGGCATCGAACTCGCCATCGATGGCGGTCCCGTGGTCCAGGCCTGTCTCGATCGCCAGCTGCTCGTCAACTGCACCCAAGGAAGGGTCATCCGCCTGCTCCCGGCGATGAACATCACCGATGCCGAAATTGCCGAGGGCTGCGACAAGCTTGCCGACGCGATTCTCGACGTCGCCGGATGCCAGTGAACCCGGGGCCTCTTGAACCGACCCCGGGCCGCTTGGGCCGGGGGGGAGTCCGCCACCCTGTGATGGTGCCAGCATGCGTCATTTCCTCGTTCCCGAAGATCTGTCAGCCGCCGAGATCGAGACGGTGTTCGCGATCTCGCAGGACCTTGAGACCAAATACGAGGCGGGCGTCCGCGATGCCCTGTTTCCGGGCCGGGTGCTTGCCCTGGTCTTTGAGAAACAGAGCCTGCGGACCCGGGTCAGCTTCCAGACGGCGATGGTGCATCTCGGCGGCGACAGCCTGTTTCTCGGTGCCGACACCGGCTTTGCCAGTTCGCGAGAGAGTACTGATGATTTTGGTCGGGTGCTGAGCGAGTACGTCGACTGCATCGCCTGCCGGTCGAAGTCTCATGCCACAATCGAACAGCTGGCGGCGGTTTCGAGCGTGCCGGTGATCAACGCCCTCAGCGACTATTGCCACCCTTGCCAGGCGCTTGCCGATTGCTACACGCTCCGGCGACGGATCGGCCGCTTGGCCGGCCTCCGGTTCGCCTTTGTCGGCGACGGCAATAACATGGCCCGCTCGCTGGCGGTCACCTGTGGGCTGCTCGGCATGGAATTTGTGCTGGCGGCTCCTGAGGACTACCAGTTTGACGCGAATTTTCTCGGCCATCTCAAGCGGCTGCTGCCGACGGCGTCGATCACGCAGACCGTCGACCCGGCGGCGGCCGTGACGGGGGCCGTCGCCGTCTACACCGATGTCTGGGCGAGCATGGGGCAGGAGGCCGAGCGGGAGTCTCGCCGGCAGGCCTTTGAACCCTACCGGGTCGATGAGGCCCTGATGACCCACTGTCCCGATGCGGTCTTCATGCACTGCCTGCCTGCCCGCCGGGGAGAGGAGGTCACCGACGCTGTCATCGACGGGCCGCAGAGCGTGGTGGTCACCCAGGCAGCCAACCGGATGCACGTCCAGAAGGGGCTTCTCGCCTGGCTGCTCGGCCATCGCTGAGGCAGCCGGCGGGGGCCGGGTGGGCTGGGCTGACCGGGATGACTGCTGCGGCTCTGCGGTCGCGATCGATCCGCATGGCGCATCGACGACGAATGAAACGATTCGTCGGGTTGTCGGGAAAGGAATCCCGCCGGGGCGGAGAGGGGAGCGATTGCGGCATGGACTTGCTCAAACGAAGACAGGGGCTGCAGGTTGCGGCGCTGTTCGTCTTTGTCACGGCCTCATCCGGACTGGTGGCCCAACCGCCGCCCGAGTCTGACGTCCTGCCGGAGGATACCCGTGAAGCCTGGGAGCGAACCGACTACGGGAGCGGTCCAGACCGGCGGATCGATCTGCCCCGGCTGCAGCAGCGGGATATCTACACCTACGGCTGGATCGAGTACGGCCTCGGGGCGAACAATTGGGGAACGCCCTTCAATGGCCCAATCACCATGGCTGACCGGAGTTGGCAGGGTCAGCTGAATCAGCTCTATGTCGTCACTGAACGGGAAACCGACGCCGGCGCTGGCTGGGATCTCGGTGGCCGGGTCGATCTGCTCTTCGGCACCGACTTCTTCTACACGACGGCCCTCGGCTTCGACGCCTATCCGCTCCAGCCCCTCGGCATCGAAAACATCGCCTCCTGGGCTTTTTCGAAGGACTATGGCCTGGCGATGCCGCAGCTTTACGCTGATGTCGCCTACCGCGACGTCACCCTCAGATTCGGCCACTTCTACAGCATCCTCGGTTTTGAAGAGGTTCCCGCGATCGGCAACTTCTTCTACACCCATGCCTTTTCAATGCAGTTTTCGCCGTTTACCTTCACCGGGTTCCTCGGGTCTTGGCAGCCAAACGAACAACTGACGATCTACAGCGGCGTGACCACCGGGTGGAACAACTTCTTTGACGGTCAGCCGATGACCGGAGCTTTCGCGATTCTCAATCCGGAGTATCCCGGAGCGGGGAGCACCGCGAGCTATCTCGGCGGTATCGAGCTGGAGAGTCGCGACGGCTCGCAGACGCTGGCGATTGCGACCACGACCGGCAACGAGGTGACCACGATCAGCCGCAACCCGGCTGATGGGTCCTTGGTGGGCAACCGGTCGCTCATCAGCACCGTCTACACAAATCGGCTGACCGACCGGCTGATCTATGTATTTCAAAACGACAACGCCTGGCAGTTCAACGCCAACGTCGCCCCCGGCAATGCCGGTCAGCAGCCGGGCGTCGCCCAGTGGTACTCATTCATCAACTACCTCTTTTGGGAGTTCAGCCCGAAGTGGCAGGGAGGGATGAGACTTGAGTATTTCCGCGACAACAACGGCTACATTGTTTCCGCGCCGCTCCGGAATGAGAGCGAGCTCGGCAATCCGGGCTACTGGACGGGTGGTTTCGCCGGCTCGTTCTGGGAACTGACCTTCGGCTTGAACTGGTATCCCAACAACAACTGGACGGTTCGTCCCGAACTGCGATACGACTGGTTCGCGCCGAATACGCCGACCACGCCGCTCCCCTATGGCAAGCCGTTGGGGCAGGAGATCGCAGCCGGCGGCAACCAGTACGGTCAGTTCTATGCCGGCTGTGATGTGATCTGGCAGTTTTAGGCTCCGTCTGAAAACTCAGGAGCTGGCTTCGAGCGGCTCAGTTGCCCTCTGGCTCTGTCCGTCTCCAGCGACAGATTTGCAATCTGGCTGCT
>CAZIQV010000012.1:0-18678 GCA_964541275.1 uncultured Chitinophagaceae bacterium
GGCATCACATCGCGGACGAGATCGCGGCCGACCAGTTTGGGAGCCTGCCGGGCCAGAGCCACCAGTCGCTCGGCGTCGAGAATTTCACTCGACACCGCGCCGGTCATCGCCCCGTGGATGCGGATTCGCCGCACGAGGCTGCGGGTGTCGATGCCGCTGATGCCGACAACGCCGGCGGTGTCGAGGTAGTCCCCCAGCGGTCCAGTGGCGGTGAAATTGCTCGCCAGTCGGCTTGCCTCGCGGACGACAAATCCGGCCATCTGAAGCCGGCCGCTCTCGACGTCGGTGGCATTGACGCCGTAGTTGCCGATCTGCGGCGCCGTCATCGCCAGGATCTGTCCGCGGTAGCTCGGGTCGGTCAGGATTTCCTGGTAGCCGGTCATCGAGGTGTTGAAGCAGACCTCTCCGGTCACCGTGCCCCGGTGGCCAACGGCCTCACCGACGTAAACCGTGCCGTCCTCAAGGGCGAGTGCCGCGTCCGCCACCGTGCTTGATCTCCCGAGCCCAGGATGCCAGTCGATCGGGGCCGCCGTGACCCGCCGATCTGCCGTAGCATAGCAAGGGATTGCGGCTGCGGAATTGGCCGTATTGTCGGCCGGGACTCAGCGGCGGCGGCTGGCTCGCCGGCCGGTTCCGCAGCTTGAACCGAACCACCGCCCTGCGGAGCTCGTCCGATGCTGCTTACCCGTGCCGCCGCCCGCGAGATCGACCGGCAGGCGATCGAGGCCTTCGGACTGCCGGGCCTCGTCCTGATGGAGAATGCAGGCCGGAATGCCGCTGCCGAGATTCGCCAATTCGCGGTCCCGGATCGCGATCAGGTGTTTCTGATTCTCGTCGGGCCGGGCAACAACGGCGGCGACGGGCTGGTGATTGCCCGGCATCTCGACAACGCCGGTCTCGCCGTGCGGGTCGTCGTGGCCGCGGAACCGGCTCGCTTCCGCGGTGATGCCGCGGTCAATCTGCGAGTGGTCGAGCGGTCCGGGATTCGACTCGACTGGTTGGGGGACGCGGACGCGGCTGACTTGTTTCCTCGACTGCGAGACCTCCTCGCCGGCGGCACCGTGGTGGTCGACGCTCTGCTGGGGACGGGGGCGACGGCCGCCGCCCGGGGAAGGATCGCCGTTGCAATCACCGCCGTGACGGCGTGGCGGGCCGAGCAGCCGCACCGCCGAGTTGTCGCCATCGATCTTCCTTCCGGACTCGACTGCGACACCGGCGCGGCCCTCGGCCCCTGCGTCCATGCCGACCTGACGGTGTCGTTTGTGGCCGCCAAAGCGGGATTCGCCGCGCCGGCCGCGGCGGCTCTGCTCGGCGAGGTTCGGACCGTCGATATTGGCGTCCCGCGGGCGGTGTTGGCCGCGGTTGCACGGTCGCGGGCCGACGGTTAGCTCTTGGTCTGGCCTGATCCGGTGACGACGTACTTGTAGGTTGTCAGTTCTCGCGGGCCGCAGGGGCCGCGGGCGTGGAGTTTGTCGGTCGAGATGCCAATTTCGGCACCGAGGCCGAGTTCGCCGCCGTCATTGAACCTGGTGCTGGCGTTGACCATCACCACCGCGGTGTCGACGCGGGCTGTGAAGCGGTCAGCCGCCGCCGAGTCGGCGGTCACGATTGCGTCGGTGTGGCGAGAGCCGAAGCGGTTGATGTGAGCGATCGCCTCGTCGAGTGAAGCGACGACTGCGATAGAGAGTTTCGGGCCGAGAAACTCGGTGGCAAAATCCTGCTCGGTTGCCGCTGCGATGGCCGGCAGGATCGCTCGGCTGGCGGCATCGCCGACCAATTCGACGCCGCGGGCCTGCAGATCGGCTGCCACCCGCGGCAGATAGGCGCCGGCGATGTCGGCATGGACCAGGAGCGACTCGGCGGCGTTGCAGACCCCCATCCGCTGGCACTTCGCATCGATCAGGACCTTTTCAGCCATGGCGAGATCGGCGGATCGGTCGATGTAGACGTGGCAGTTGCCGCTGAAATGCTTGAGCACCGGCATCCGGGCCTCGCCGCAGACCCGGCGGATCAGGGCCTCGCCGCCGCGGGGAATCGCCAGGTCGATCAGGTCGGCAAACTGCAGGAAGGCCCCGACTGCTTCGCGGTCGGCGACATCGACGAGTTGGACGCAGTCGCCCGGCAGGCCGCCGGCGACGATCGCCCGCTGCATGCTTGCGACGATCTGCCGGCTCGAGTGGGCCGCCTCCTTGCCGCCGCGAAGGATGATCGCATTGCCCGAAGCGAGGGCGACCGCCGCGGCATCGGCGGTGACGTTGGGCCGCGACTCGTAAATGAAAAAGACGACGCCGAGCGGCACCCGAACCTTCCGGACCTCAAGGCCGCTGGGCCGCACCGACGCCTCGATCAGCTCGCCGACAGGATCGGGAAGGGCGGCGACCGCCTCGACTCCCGCGGCGATCGCTGCAACGCGGTCAGCATCGAGTTTCAGCCGGTCGGTTGCCGCCTCGGTCAGCCCGAAGCCCGGGGCTGCCTCAAGGTCGCGGGCGTTGGCGGCGAGGATGACCGCAATATCCCTGCGGATCTCGGCGGCGGCCGCCCGCAGGCAGTCTGCCCGCTGCTCGCCCGAGGCTGCCGCCAGGTCGCCGGCGGCCGCTCTGCTCCGGCAGGCGATCTCGCGGCAGTGCTCAACGAGGCTCTGCTGCGTCTGAACGGGTCTAGGCGTCACCGAATTGTGCACAGGCATTCCAGCGGAGGGACGGCAGGGCCGACGGCCTGCCCGAACCCGGGTCCCGCCGCCCCCGGCCGGGCGGCTGCGGGAGTCGCCCCGATCGGGGACGGGTCTGTCGTCCGATTGGTTGAGCGGTTGGACGGCCTGACCGTCTCGCCATCGTGATCATACCGTCACACCCGATCCCGCCAGGCCATCCTTTCCCTGCCCCCCACAATAAACTACCTTTTGTTCGGGACAAGGCGTCGGTCAACGCACCGCCCGGTGGGGCCGAAGCAGGCTGAATCTCCGAAGCTGAATCTCCGAAGAAGTTCAGACCGCCAGTGAGCGATACTTACTTCATCCTTCGCGACGGGGCCGTCAGGGGGCCGCTGACAAAGCGGGAGTTGAAGCGGCTCTGGGTTCGCAGCCGGCTGCAGGCGGGCGACAAGGTCGGGCTTTCGACTGCCGGCCCCTGGCAGGATCCCCTGTTGCTTTTGGGACTCGTCCGCGAGTTCACCGTCAAACAGCCACGACTCGGCCGCGGAGAATACCGCGTCAGCTACGAGTGCCCCGGCTGCGGGGCGGCCCTCGAGGCTGCGGAAGACGAGGCGGGCAGACCCGACAACTGCCCCGACTGCGGCTGCCGGCATCAGCTTGCCTCGCAGGCCCCCGCAGAGATCGAGCAGTTGAAGACCGCGGCTGCCGAAAAGCAGCAGCAGGCTGAGGCCGAACGCGAGCAGCGGCAACGCGAGCGACAGGAAAAGCAGGACGCGAGCCGCCGGGCTCGCGAGAAACAGAAACAAGCCCAAGCGGCCGAACGCATGTCGCGGCAGCAGCCGCAGGCAACGAGGAGCAAAACCATGCCCCGCAGAGAATTTCCCGCCCTGAAACTGGTGGTGCGGATCCTGATCATCTTTCGCAACATCCTCATCGCCCTCTGGGCGATTTCGCTCACCGTCGGCCTGATCGCGACGCTCTACGCGGTGACGATGGCCCCGGGCGTGGCCGAAAAATTCGGGGTCCTGATTGCAGCCGTGGCTGCAGCGGTCGGCCTAACGCTCTTTTACGGGCTCTTTGCCCTCGTCTACTGGGCATCGGCCGAACTGATCAACCTCGCCCTTTACGCGGCGGAACTTCTCGAGGGGATCGAGGCGGGCGTCGAGAACCGCCGGCAGTCGCTTCCTGATCGCTCCGGCTGGTAGCGTCGGGGCGGCCTACGACTGTTGCGGGGATGGCGGGCGGGTCGCGGCGAAGACGGCCAGCGCGAGTCGCACGGTGGCGACGTCGTGGACGCGGATGATCTGGACGCCCGCCGCAGCCAGGCTGCAGGCCGAGGCCGCCGTGGCGAGGTCCCGAGCGGCCAGATCGGGCTCGCGTCCCTGCAGCTGCTTGGCCAGTTTGCCGAGAAAGCCCTTGCGGGAATGGCCCACCAGCACCGGGCAGCCGAGGTCGAGGAACCGGCCGGCTTGCCGCAGCAGTTCGAGGTTGTGTTCGTGGGTTTTGCCAAAACCGATCCCCGGGTCGAGGCAGATGTTGGCCAGGGGAATGCCGACTGCCAGCAGGGCATCGCGACGGCGGGCGAGATAGCCGTGAATCTCAGCCACGACATCGCGGTAGCAGGGGTTGAGTTGCATCGTCTTCGGGGTGCCCTGCATGTGCATCGCGCAGACGCCGACCCGGCTGCCGCGGGCGACCTCTGCCATTGCCGGGTCGCCTTCCAGGCCGGTGACGTCGTTGATGATCTCGGCACCGGCGGCAACCGCCCGCTCTGCGACGACTGCCTTCGACGTGTCGATCGAGACCGGCAGGCTGGACTCGAGGGCGAGTCGTCGCACCACCTCGCCGACCCGCCGCCACTCTTCGTCGGCGGCGACCGGATCGGCGAAGGGACGGGTGCTCTCGCCGCCTACGTCCAGCATCGCGGCGCCGGCGGCGGCGAGGGCGAGCCCATGAGCCACCGCGGCTTCAACACCGGCATGCCGGCCGCCGTCGGAAAAGCTGTCGGGCGTGACGTTGACGATTCCCATCAGCAGCGGTGGGCGGCCCGGTTCGGGCAGCGACAACCGCCGGCTGCGGAGCTGCCAGTGGGTCGGGCGGGCGACTGACGGGGGCATCACCAGGGCTCTTCCATCAGGCCGACGATCTGCTGGGCCATTTTCACGATGCCCTCCTGCTGGGTGCTGATGACCGACCGGCCGTATTCCGGGACCAGCGCCGCCGCCTGGCCGACGTCGACGCTCGCGGCCGGCACCGGGACCGCTCCCGACGCAAGGACGGCGCCGCCCCGGTCGGCCCAGGTGACGAGTACCTGGAGGTTCATTTCGACCATTCGCGACTGGTCTGTCGGGCTCTCGACCATGATCCGCTTGGTGTCGGCGACAACCCGCCCCGTCAGAATGCTGTCGGCTCCTTCGCTGTCGACAACCTTGAACGGAGTCCGTTTCTCAATCTCCTTGCAGACCGCTTCGGTCAGCCGTTCACCGAGATCGACCGCCGGCACGTTTCGGAAGCTGTCGCACTGAAACAGCGGCACGTAGATCGTGCGGACGTTGGCGGCGTAGAGCGTGCTGTTGCCGAATCGGTAGCTGGCGCAGCCGGCACAGGCCGCCAGCAGGCAGGCCAGGCCGCCGAGGCACCCGCGACGGGAACAGGCGGTGGCGGGGCGGAACCTCATCGCAGTGGCTGCTCTTCCCCGGAAGTGTCCTGCCGGGCGATCGCCGTCTCAGCCTCGGCCATCGCGTCGAGTTCGGCCTCTTTGAGTGAGTCGGGATTGAGAAACGCGGTGAGTGCCGGGAAGGGGTTGTCACTGACGTCCTCCAGGCCGGCCAAATCATTCAACCGGTCGCGAGACTGCTCGGCGAGCATCGTCTTCGGGTAGTCCCGGGCGATCAACGCATAGTAGATGCGGGCCGAGGTGTAGTGCTTGCCCTTCTTGTAGAACTCGGCTCGCTTCCAGTGCCGCAGGGCCTGCTGAGCGGCGATCTCGGCCCGGCTGCGGATCACCCGCTGCTCTTCCTCGGTGTCGAGTTGATCGGGGAACTGCACCAGAATCTGATCGGCGAGAATCTCGGCCTCGTCGAGCATGCCCCCTTCGTAGGCCGGCCCCTGGTAAGCCTGAAGTTTGGCCTGCAGGGCAAACAGGTGAGCCGGCATCAGAAACTCGCTGTCGGGGTACTCCGTCCGCAGCAGCGAGTAAAAGTAGTCGGCATCAAGCCACTCGCGATTCAGGAAGTGGGCGTTCGCCTCGGCCATCAGACTGTCGTCAGCGAGCGGTCCCCGGGGATCGTTGAGCCGCACATGCTCATAGGCCTTGAGGGCCCGGCCCCGGGTGTCGAACAGCGGCCGGCTGCGGTCGAGCAGGTTCGGCACGAGCAGCGGCAGGTGCCGCTTTTCGTCGAGCGCCAGCCAGTATTGGGCGATCACGAACTGCCGCTGGGCGATCCGGTCGAGATAGCGGGTGTTGGGATATTTCTTGACCAGCCCGTCGTATTCGTCCTCGGCCTTGGGATACTGGTCGGTGAAGAAGAGACACTCGGCGGCCTGCCACATCGCGTCCTCTTCGAGCGCCGAATCGGGCCAGCGGTCGATCACTCTGCGGTACTTTTTCAGTGCCTTGGCGTACCGCTTTTGTTGAAAGAGGTCGTCGGCTTCCCCGAATGCCTTTCTGGCCACCGACTCGTTGGGACCCCGGCCGATCAGCTTCTTGAACCGTCGTTTGATCGTTTCACCCTTCAGGGCATTCCAGCCGAATTCATCCCCGGCACCGGGGTACTCCGATGAGATCACCTCAGAGGTGTCGGCCTCGGCAAGATCTTCGGTATCTGCCGCCCCGCCGCTCCACGGCCAGGTCGGCTTGGAGAGCGTGGCGCAGCCGCCGACGAGCGAGACGACGACCGCCGCCGTCAGGCCCCGGAAGGCCCCCGACGGCCAGGACCAGAAAGAGGGTGCAGCATTCATCGGCGGGTCTCGGGGCGGGGGTTGAGGGATGCCTGCAGCCAGCGGCTGGTCTTCAGACGGCGTCCCAGCAGATTGTTGAAGAGGCTGTTCATGACGGCGCGGACCTCGCCGAGGGCGACCGCATCGGGAGGGGGTGTGGCGACGGGCGTTGTCGCGAGCTGCCGAAGCAGACCGACCGCCGGGGCCGAGACCGAGACGACCAGACGCTGACCGCGGCGGCAGCGAGGGCAGAGCCCACCGCCGGCCAACAGTCCGAAGGCGATTCGGGGGCCGGCAAGCAGACTGCCGCATTCAGCACAGCGGTGCAGCGCCGGCTGTTGGCCAAGCTCCCGCAGCACGCCCAGTTCGGTATGGAGCAAAAGGGCGGCGACGCCCGCGGGATCGCCCGCAGCGACCGGAGTCGACTGGTTGCTGCCGGGCCGCGGCTGCGAAAGCAGCCCGACCGTGGTTCGGGCGAGATCAAAAAGTCCGGGCTGGGGGTCGGCATCGACGGTGACGGCATCGAGGAGTTCGGCGAGGTAGAGGCCGGCGGCGACCGCCGCCTGACTGCGACCGACCCGGAACCGTTGTTCGAGGAAGGCCCCGGTGACAAGGTCGAGGCTGCCGCCCGCGCGGCGGAGGACGAGTACCTGACAGACCGAAAGCAGGTCAAGGGCGGCGTCAAAGCTGCTCTTGGGCCGCCAGGCTCCCTTTGCCAGTCCGCGCAGCTTGCCCTGCTCGCGGGTCAGCAGGGTGACGATTGCGCTGGTTTCGCCGAAAGGGATCGCCCGCAGGACGAGGGCCTGCGCCTTTTCGGCCGTCATGACGATTCCGCCTGCCGCGGCAGCCGCGACACCCGCAGCCGATTGATCCGCCGGCGGGAGGCGGCGAGGACCTCGATCGCCACCCCGTCAGCCTCGATCTGCTCGCCCACCAGAGGGATCCGGCCAAAGACATGGAAGGCAAAGCCGCCGATTGTGTCAAAGTCGGCCTCCTCCGGCAGCCCGAAGTGCATCCGCTCGTTGAGGTCGTCGGTCGGCACGCTGGCAAGGGTTTCGCAGACATCTTCAGAGAGCACGAGGATGCCGTCGGTGAACGCCTCGTCGTGCTCGTCGGCGATTTCACCGACAATTTCCTCGAGGGCGTCCTCGATCGTGACGAGCCCGCAGACGCCCCCGAACTCATCGGTGACGATCGCCATGTGGGAGTTGCCCCGCTGCAGTTCCCGCAGGAGCGACTGGACGCTCATGGTTTCGGGGACGAAATAGGGGGGCCGCATCAGCGAGCTGAGGTCGGACGGCGGCTGCTCCGGCTCGTCGGCCCCCGGACGGCGGGCGAGTTCGGCGAGCACCTCGCGGGCGTGCAGGACCCCGACGACATCATCCGGAGAGGCCCGCCAGACCGGCAGCCGCGAGTGGCCGCTGTCGATGGCAATGGTCACCGCGGCATCCCAGCCGGCGGCCAGCGGAATGGCGATCATCTCGGTCCGCGGCGTCATGATTTCGGAGACGTGCACGCCCTCGAGTTCCATCACCCCCTCGATCATCTCGCGGGCTTCTTCGTCGAGATGCCCCTCGCGATGGGCCTCGGCCATCGCCAGGCGAATTTCATCCTGGGACTCATCGGCTGCGGTCGGCCGACGGCCGGGCAGGATCCGGCTGAGACGGTGGATTCCTGACCGGCCCAGGGCCAGCAGCGGGCCGGCGACTGCCACCAGCGGCCGCCAGATTCGCCAGGTGGCCACCACCACCCAGCCGCCGGCCAGCCGGGTGATGAGATTCGGAGCGATCACCAGCATTCCCCAGCAGAGGCAAATCCAGCCGGTTGCGGCGAGCCGACCGGTGGCGTCGGCAGGCAGCTGGCGGCCGACCAGCAGGGTGGCCAGCACTGCGGTGATCACGACCACGCTCGCCGCCACGAAGGCGATCGTGCCGCCGGCGGCGACGATTTCGTCGTAGGTCTCGGCTGCGGCTTGCCGCCGACAGAGTTCCTGCAAGTGATGCCTGCGGGTCCCCCGGATCGCCCGGGCCTGAATGGCTGCGAGCGTCGCAAGGACGAGAAGAATGAGGGCTGTCTGCATCAGCGTTTACGCGGGGGCGTTGCGGGGGGGGCGGCCCGACGGCCGCTTCGCCGCGGCGGAGCGGGCAGACCGAGAGCCAACATCAGCTGCCGCTCTCGGCGACGCATCGACCGCCGCGGCCCCGGTGCGAGGTCGTCAAAGCCGCAGAGATGGAGCAGTCCGTGCACGAGGTAATAGGCCAATTCGTGGTCGGCCTGCCAGCCATATCGGGCCGCCTGGCGGGCCGCCGTTTCAGCGCTGGCGATAATTTCTCCGACCAGCCGCAGCTGGCGGGGATCCCCGCCCGGTCGACCACCGAGCCCGGCGTCGCCGGGGCCGCCGCTAAGATCAAAACTGATAACGTCGGTGGGCTCGGGCACCCCCAGCCAGCGGTTGTGTACCGCGGCAATTTCAGCGTCGGCGACGATCGCCACGCTGAGGTCGGCGGCCGGGACTCCGAGTTGCCTGAGGGCGGCCTGCAGAAGCCGCCGGATCTCGGCCTGCCGTACCGGGAGATGCCGCTGCCGATTGCAGCAGGCAATGTCATAGCATGTCGGCCGCCGCCGACCGCTCGACTGGGGATGCTGCTGGGGCGAAGGCCGCCTCACCGCTGTCACGAGGCCGTCCTCTGGTCCGGATACTTCACCCGTCCGTGATAGACCGCTGTCAGACTCTTCACCAGGCTCTGTTCAATCAGCCGCAGTTCCTCCAGCGTCAGGCCGCAGTCTTCGAACTGGCCGTCGAGCAACCGCTTCATCGCGAGGTCGTGGACGAGGCCTGAGATGCGGGCCGGAGTCGGCTCGGTGAGCGATCGGCTCGCGCTTTCGACGGCGTCAGTCAGCATCAGCACCGCCGACTCCCGGGAGCTGGGCCGTGGGCCGGGATAGCGAAAAGTCTGCTCGTCGACGCCGCCGCCGTGCGGGTCGGCCTGGGATTTTTCGGCAGCCCGGCGATAGAAGAATTCAACCAGGGTCGTGCCGTGGTGCTCCAGCAGCAGGTCGATGATCGGCTGCGGCAGGTTGTATTGGCGGGCCAGTTCGGCGCCTTCCTTGACATGGGCGATGATGATCAGGCTGCTCATCGCCGGAACAAGGGCTTCGTGGCGATTTTCCTGAGGGCTCTGGTTCTCGACGTAGTAGGCCGGCTTGAGCATCTTGCCGACATCGTGGAAATAGCCACCGACCCGGACGAGCAGCCCCCGGGCCCCGATCGCCTCGGCGGCCGCCTCGCCGATGGTGGCGACGTTGATCGAGTGGTTGTAGGTTCCCGGCGCCCGCCGCACCAATTCCTGAAGCAGTGGGTGAGCGACATCGCCGATTTCGAGCAGACTCAGATCGGTCAGCACCCCGAAGGTTTTTTCGATGAATGGCAGCAGGCCGGTCATCAGGAAGCCGGCCAGCAGCGTCCAGACACCGGTGCGGGCCGCCTCGAAGAGCAGGGTCAGATCGAGCGGGTGCTCCTCGAGCAGGTTTGCGCCGATCTGCGTGGTCAGCGCCACCCCGGCAGCCCAGAGCCCGACGTAGATCAGCTTGCTGCGGCTGCGAATCTGCCCCATCCAGAAAATCGTCGCCGCTGCTGCTGCAGTCAGGGTGATGTAGTCGGCCAGCCCGTGGCCCAGCCCGGTCACCAGCACGAGGGCCACCTCGGCGACCAGCAGCAGCGAAAGGTCTTCGTCGTAGGCGATTGCCACCGTCATGGCGAAGACGAGCAGCGGAAGAATCTCGGCTCGCCAGGCGTCGTTGGCGGCGAAGAAGCAGACGGCCGTGGTGCCGACCACGAGGGCCAGCAAGGTGGCGACATGACCGAGGTCGGTGAGCACCGAGCGATGGTGGAGATGCAGATAGAAGCCGGCCAGGGTGAACATTGCGATAAACAGCCCCAGCATCGAGATGGCCCGGCCGAGCCGTTGGCTCACCGGTTGCTGCTGCATCGCTTCATCGTGCTCCAGCCGCAGCAGCGTCAGTTCTTCAGACGTAATCTCCCGGCCCGCCGGAACCAGCAGGTCGCCCGCGGCGTAGCGGACGAATTGCCTCGGGGTTTTCTCAATCGCTTCGGCCTTCGCCTTGGCCGTCGCTTCGCGGTCGAGTTCCAGCGAACCGGTCAGCCGGGGATCGATCCAGGTGAAGACCCGGTCGGTGAGCGGCCCGTTGCCGAGTTCCTCGGCAAGCCGGGTTTTGAGGCGAATCTTCGCCTCGCCCAGCAGGACGTCAGCAACCTGGACGCGAAGCATTTCCGCCGGATTTCCGATCGGATGGACGTCGATTTCGGTCTGGCTGCCGTCGTCGAGGCCGTGCTGGATTTTTTCGAGGACGCCCAGCTGCTCCAGCGGCCCAAAGGCCCGGTCGATCGCCCGGCCAAATTCGAGCAGCTTCTCTTTCGTGCCAACCTGGCTGCGAAATGTCGTGAAGGTCTGTTCCGCCTCGAGCTTTTGCCGGGCGAACTCCGTCACGGTGGCCTGCGCCGGTTCCGTCGGGGACGCCTTCCCCGCCATCCGGCCCTGGTTTCGAGCGACGGCATCGGCCAGGCCGGCGTCGCCGGCCGTCGGTGGTTCGGCAGCGGGCGGTTGGTCGGTTGCGGGCTGCGCCGGTTTGGCGGCGGGCGACCCGCCAGGGGCGGCAGTTGCCTTTTCCGACGGCTGGCCACCGGGCAGCGGGAGGTCTGGCGGTTCCGGAGCGATCGGTGGCTCGGCCGGCATCACCTTGACGCCGGGGGGAGGCACGGGCAGCCGTTCAAGCACCGGCGCCGTTTCCGGGGCGAACTCCAGCCAGGCGTCGCGGGAAACCGCGGCGAGCGTTTCGGCGGCGGCGATTTCAGCCACCCGGTTCTTGAGGCCGTCGCGGATGCGGAGCAGCGGCGACCGATCCTGGGAATAGACGACCCGCACCTGGGATGTGGCCCGCTCTTGGGCGGCCCGGGTGCGATCGAGGTCGGGCTTCTCAAAGGCCACCCGGGCGGCGACACCCCGCGGGGCAACCGCCCCGAGCCGGAAGGCGAACGGCTCCGACCAGCCCTGCAGCAGGATCAGCAGGACGACGGCGGCGATGAGGCAGAGGCCGAGCCGGGCGAGAACCTCCGACCGGGAGATCGTCTCGAGTAGCCCGCCCCAGAAGCCCTGCGGCCCTTCGACTGACGAAGCCCTGCGGATCCGGCGGCGGACGGGGGAGGGGGATGTACTCATCGCGTCACTGTCGGCGGCCTGCCGAGTCCCTGCGCAGCAAAGGTCTATTCCTCGTAGGCGTCGACGATCCGCTGAACCAGCGGATGCCGCACGATATCACCGCCGCCGAGGCTGACCCGCCGACAGCCCGGCACGCCCTCGAGTCGGTGCATCGCATCGATCAGCCCGCTGCGGCGGTTGGCCGGAAGGTCGATCTGGGTCGTGTCGCCGGAAATCACCATTTTTGAGCCGACACCGAGCCGGGTCAGAAACATCTTCATCTGGGCGGCTGTCGTGTTCTGGGCCTCGTCGAGGATGATGAAGGCTCGGTTCAACGTCCGGCCGCGCATGTAGGCCAACGGAATCATCTCGATCACATCCTGCTCCGTCAGCCGTTTGAGCAGATCGAAGTCCATCATTTCACGCAGCGCGTCAAGCAGCGGTCGCAGATAAGGGTTGATCTTGGCCTGCAGGTCGCCCGGCAGAAATCCGAGACTCTCTCCCGCCTCGACCGCCGGCCGCACCAGCACGATCTTTGAAACCTGCTCGCTCCGGAGGGCGGAAACGGCCATGGCGACGGCGAGGAAGGTTTTGCCGCAGCCGGCTGGCCCCGCGCAGAAGACGACGTCGTGCTCCCGGATGGCCCTGACATAGGCCGCCTGACCGGCAGATCGCGGCAAGACCTGTCCGCCGGGTCGCTGGACCTCGATCGGCTCGGGGGCCACCGCTGCCGTACCGGGCTCGTTCCCGGAAAGCAGTCGGTCAACGTCAGCGTCGGTGACCGTGCCGGTCTTCCGGGCCGTCTGGTCGAGGGCCTCAAAGATCTCAGCGGCTCGCTGGACCGCCGCATCGTCACCCTCGATGTGAATGGCATCTCCGCGGGCTGCGACCCCGACGCCGAGAGCCGACCTGATCCTGCGCAGATGCTGGTCGCGAGGCCCGAACACCGCCAGCAGGCGTTTCGAATCGACCACCGCGATCGTCGTACGGGACATGAGAGCCCGTCAAAAGTCTTTTGGATGACGGTCTCGAGGATGAGGGACACCGGCCACATGGCGGATGTTCGCGAAGGAGCACAGCCGTACTCCCAGGCTCATATGCTATCCCCCGACGCGGTCGACTCCCAACGGCCTTCGAACAAAAAAGTTGGAATCGGGTGAAACCAGGCGACCCTGGACGGTCGAACTTCGCCGAAACGGGCGGTCGTGCCCGGGTGAAATCGCCATGAATCGCAGGACAGACAGCTGCCAGCCAGTTCGGCAGCGGGCAGCGGCGGGTCTCGCTGGGTCGGGCAATTCGCTGCCGACAGTGGCTGTTGAATTTCAAAAAATTCCCCGCTGCCGCGGTTTGGGCGGCCGTTTTTCGACGCCTCTCACGGCCCCGCGAGGCTGCTGCGGTACGCCAGTGCCGGTTTTCCGTGGCGGCGGCACTGTCCTGCCGGCTCGCTCAGGCCCCCGCGTTGACCCACATCAGCCAGGCAACCGGAGCGGCGAAGAGAAGCGAATCGATCAGATCGAGCACGCCGCCGAGACCACCGAGCAACTGCCCGGAATCCTTCGCACCGAGTTCCCGTTTGATCAGGGACTCGGCGAGATCCCCAGCCATGCCGGCGGTGCCGACAAGCAGGCCGTAGCCGACCCAACCGCCGAACGGCTGCAGCGGCAGCCGCTGGCCGAAAAAGGGCTGCTCAAGTACGAGCCAGGCCGCGAGCAACGCCCCGGCGATCGATCCTACGGCTCCCTCCCAGGTCTTGCCGGGGCTCAGTTTGGGGGCCATCGGAATGCGGCCGATCGAGGCTCCAACGAGGTAGGCGACGATGTCCCCGAGTTTCACCACGGCGATCATGCTCAACAGCGGAACGATGCCCAGATGACCGGGACCGGTCTGTTCGGGACCGAGATTCTCCACGCAGACCAGCCGCAGGCCGACGAGAAACGCCATCGGAAGACCGAGGTACGTCAGCACGAGCACGCCGGCGGCAAGGCGATCAAGCGAGCGGCCGCTGGCACGGCCTCCAATGATCTCCCGGCCGAAAAGCAGGCCAGCCGCTGCGGTCGCTGCCAAAGCCGCCCAGCTCAGGGCGGCGACTGGAGCGGTCTCGCCGGTTGCCGCCACGAAGGCCTGAGTGCCGAGGGCGACTGCGACAAACGTGGCAACGACACCGACCCGGAGAATGCCGCCAGGCAGCCGCAGTCCGCGGGCAGCGTAGAGGGCGACGAGTTCGTCAACGCCGCCGATGGCAAGGATGATGAGGATCGGCAGCAGCCACCAGGCGGGCATTCCGCCGAGGAAGCCGGTGGCGTCGGCCCAGGCCAATCCGGCAAAGCCGGTGATCAATCCGACCGACACCACGGCCCGGGAGGCGAGTTTCGCGAGCGGTTTTTTTTCGGGTCCGCTGGTCATGGCGTTTTCAGTCCTCCGAAGCGACGCTCCCGGCCGCGGTAGGCCGTGATTGCCTCGTCGAGGTCGGCGGCAGTGAACTCGGGCCAGGTCCGCTCAGTCACCCAGAGTTCGGCATAGCTGACCTGCCAGAGCAGGAAATTGCTGATCCGCAGTTCGCCCGCGGTGCGAATCAGCAGGTCCGGGTCGGGCATGCCGGCAGTTTCCAGGGATGCCGCAAACAGCGATTCATCAATCGCCTCGGGGTCGACCTCGCCGGCGACAGCCTGTCGGGCGAGCCTTCTGGCAGCCGCCGTGATTTCGGCCCGGCCGCCGTAGTTCACCGCCAGACAGAGCCGCATTCCGGTGTTGACCGCACAGATTGCCACCGTTTCGTCAACCGCCGCGAGGGTCGCCTCGGGGAGCCCGGCACGGTCGCCGATCATAACCGGGCGAATTCCTTCCCGGATCATCAACTCGCGTTCCTCGATCATATACTGCTCGAGCAGCAGCATCAGAAAGTTCAGCTCGGCCGCGGGCCGCCGCCAATTCTCACTCGACAGGCAGAAGAGAGTCAGCTGATCGATTCCCAGCCGGGCGGCATGCTCGGTCACCCGGCGAACGCTGGTGACGCCGTGGCGGTGGCCTTCGATCCGGGGAAGGCCTCGCTGCCGAGCCCAGCGTCCATTGCCATCCATGATGACAGCAATATGCCGCGGCAGCCCTGACTGCCCGGTTTCGAGGTCTGCGGTCGGCCGGCTGTCGGCGGTGGCGGCGGAGTCGGTCACACCGTCGCCCGTTCCTGCGTTGGGCTTGGGGGACATGCTGCAGCCGGGTCCAGGGACGTGCGGAGAATGGTCTGTTCCCGGTCGGGGCCGACCGAAATGATCGTCACCGGTCGTCCCAGAAGCTCACCGATGCGGTCAACGTACCGCCGGGCAGCCACCGGCAGGTCGGTCTCTGAACGAACCTCGCTCAGTTCCTCGCGCCAGCCGGGGAGGGTCTCATAGATCGGGACAGCCTGTCGGAGATCATCGATGTGGCTCGGGAAATGCTCGATCCGCTCACCGCCGATGTCGTAAGCGGTGCAGATCTGCAACTGCTCCAGGCCTCCGAGCACGTCGAGGAGCATCACCGCGAGTTCGTCGACGCCAGAGAGGCGGGCGGTATAGCGGGCGGCGACCGCGTCAAACCAGCCACACCGCCGTGGCCGCTGGGTGACCGTTCCATACTCGCGGCCCCGCTTCCGCAAATGTTCACCCGTGGCGTTGTCCTGCTCGGTCGGCAGCGGGCCGCCGCCGACGCGGGTCGAGTAGGCCTTCACCACTCCGATGACCCGATCGATCCAGCGGCCGGGCACTCCAGAGCCGCTGGCGACCCCGACGCCGGATGAGTTGCTGCTGGTCACGTAGGGGAAGGTACCGTGGTCGATGTCAAGCAACGCCCCCTGGGCTCCTTCGAACAGCACCGGTCGCCCCGATTCAACGGCATCGAGCAACAGCTGGGTTGTGTCGCCGACACAGGCCCGCAGCCGCTCGGCATATTCGCTGTAGCGGGCAAAGATGGCGTCGCCGTCGAGTTCGACTGCCGGCGCGGTCGCCGGTCGGGCAGCCTCGAGGAACCGCCGCTTCACTTCCAGCACATGGTCGAACTGTCGCCGGAATTCCGGACGATAGAGGTCGCCGAGCCGGAAGGCGAGCGAGCGGCCGACCTTGTCGCGATAGCAGGGGCCGATGCCGCGGCCGGTGGTGCCGATCGCCTCGCCGCCGGAGACGCTGCCGTTGAGGATGGCATCTTCGGCGACATGCCAGGGGAAGACGACATGGGCCCGGTCGCTGAGCCGCAGCTTTCCGGCCACCGCAACACCCCGGCCCTCGAGCATGTCGATTTCGGCAATCACACTCGCGGGATCGAGAACGACGCCGCCGGTGACCACGCAGGTGACATCCGGCCGCAGGATGCCGCTGGGAATCAGCGACAGTTTGTAGGTGTCTGCCCCCGAGACAACCGTGTGCCCGGCATTGGCACCCCCTTGGTAGCGAACGACCAGGTCGTGGTGTTCGGTGAGGATGTCGACGAGTTTGCCCTTGGCTTCGTCACCCCATTGCAAACCGATGACGCAGGTTCCGGGCACGCTCGCCCCTCTCGAATCGGGAATTGCTCGCAGCAGCGGTGACCGGCCCGCAGCACAAGTTTGAGTCTAAAACCGTGTTGGAGGGGGTCAAGCGCGACCCGGGAGGCAGCCGCTGAAGCAGCGTCTACCCCCCTGAGGGGCCGCGGTCGATCATTGGCGGCAGCAGCGACGCCGGCAGCCGCTGGTCGTTTGGAAACCCCCGCGGGTTCGCGGACCGAATGTCTGCCGGTCGCCCCGCCCGGAGGGTGAGCATTCTTTTTGTGCCAGCCTCGCGGTTGGCTACGATACCGGCTGTCGTTCGAGTGCACCGTCTCCCCGCAGCTGTTCCGAAACTCCCGGGGCTCAAGGCTGCCGAGGCATCGCGGGCGGCCGACGAGCACCGATCGGTGCCGCCCTCCTCCGCGGACTCCCGCTGCTCCCGTCGCGCCGGGGCCGAACTGAAACCTGAGCGATAACCCGATACCCAGCGATGGCCAAATCTGCCCGCGGACGAGTTTTTCACATCGATACCGACGCCAACGGAGTGACCGTGGCGGCCTATCTGCGTCGCCGGTTGGAGCTCAGCTGGGCGGCCGCCGAAAAGTTTGTTCGGTCCCGGCGAGTGACCATCCATGGAAATCTCTGCAGCGATGCCGCCCGCCGCCTGCGTACCGGCGATGTCGTCAAAGTGCTCGATCTGCCCGCCCCGGCGCCTCCGGGTCCAGAGGATGTGCGGATTGTTCACCTCGATGATGCGGTCGTCGTCGTTGACAAGCCGCCGGGCATGACCACCACCCGTCATCACGAGGAGGCCGACTGGCCGAAGCGCCGGCGGCAGCTTCAGCCGACGCTCGACGAACTGCTGCCGACGGTGATCGGCCGCCACCTCGCCGACCGGGCGGGTGGCCGTCGCAAGGTCGGAAAACGGGGCGTGGCGGGCCGACCGGCCAAGCCCCGCCGAGCTCCTCCGGTTCGGGCGGTGCATCGCATCGATCGCGAGACGAGCGGGCTGCTCGTGTTCGCCCGAACCGTGCCGGCGAGCCGGATTCTTGCCGAGCAGTTTCGGCTGCATGCAACCGAGCGAAGATATCTCGCCGTCGCCGTCGGCCGGGTGGGCGAGGGGACAATTCTCTCGCACCTCGTGCGAGATCGCGGCGACGGCCGCCGAGGTTCGGGAGATCAGGGGCAAGGCAAGCGGGCTGTGACCCATGTCCGACCGCTTGAGCACTACGGCGATGCCTACACCCTCGTGGAATGTCGGCTCGAGACTGGTCGGACCCATCAAATCCGCATCCATCTCGCCGAGAGCGGGCATCCAGTCTGCGGCGAGCGGGTCTATACGGCCCCGCCAGCCGCGGCGGCAGTCGATCGCTCCGCCGCTCCACGGGTCGCGCTGCATGCCGCCGAACTCGGCTTCGTGCATCCGGTTTCGGGCGCGCGGGTCTTCTACGCGGCCGCCCTGCCGCCGGATCTCAAGGGGCTGGTTGAGCGGTTGGCGGCAGCCCACGGCCGGGCTCCGCCGGCGACCGTCGTCGGGACTCGCGAATCTGCTAAAACCTCGTAGGATTCACCACCAAGTCGGTCGGCGGGGTTTGCGGCCCGGGGCGACATCTCCAGCCCTGCTGATCTCCGAAACTGCAGGGTCGGGCGGTCGAATTTCGGCCGGGCTTGGGGTGGTGTTTTCTGCGACAGCGACATGGTCTCGCGGCGGCTCGCTCCCGGGAGCGGCACTGGTCCGCACTGGTTCGATCAGGAGTGACGTCGATGGGTTTTATCCAAGGGCTTTTCGCCTGCCTCGGCCGGGTGCTGATCGCGACGATTTTTCTGGTCAGCGCTGCCGGCAACAAAATCTGGAAGTTCAATGAGGTGGCCGGCTACATGGCGGCCGAGGGGGTGCCCCAGACGCCGGTGCTCGGGATTCCCCTGCACAAAATCTTGCTCGTCGGGGCGATCGTCTTCCTGCTGCTCGGCGGACTGTCGGTCGCGGTTGGCTACAAGGCTCGCCTCGGCGGCTTCATGCTGCTGGTGTTTCTGGCCGGGGCCACCTACTACTTTCACGACTTCTGGACAATGGAGCCGGAAAACCGCTCGCTCGAGGTGATCCAGTTCCTCAAAAATCTGTCGCTGGCCGGCACGATGCTTTTCATCATCGCCAACGGAGCCGGGCCGGGCAGCCTCGATCGACGGCGGCAAACAGCCGCAGGCCGGACGACGCCCGAGCCTGAGGCGGCCGCCGCCGACCTCCCGATCGAGGTCGGCGATGTTGTTGCAGAACCGGCTGAATGACGCTGGCGGCCGGCGGCGACGACCAATCCCTTGCCGCCGCCGCGAAGCTACCCGGCTAGGATTCGAACCTAGACAAAGGGAACCAAAATCCCTTG
>CAZIQV010000013.1:0-2492 GCA_964541275.1 uncultured Chitinophagaceae bacterium
GGTGAAAGATTTCGGCACACCCGCCCGGCAGGCTGCCGAGGCCGGCGTCTTTCATCTCCGTGAGAATATCGAGTTTGGATCGCTTGGTGAGGTGACAGAACCAGTTGATTTCGACCGGCGTCCAAGCTTTCAAATGGAGCGTCGGATAAGCGTCGTGCAGGATCCGAATGATGTTGAGGTACCAGTCGTAATTTTTCTGGTGGTGCAGACCGCCGACGATGTGCATCTCGGTGCTCCCCGCCGCGACGGCCTCACGGCCCCGCTCGAGAATCTGCTCGTCGGTCATCCAGTAGCCCCGCTGCTCCCGGAGATCGGCCCGAAATGCGCAAAACGTGCAGCGATAGACGCAGACGTTGGTCGGATTGAGGTGGGTGTTGATGTTGTAGTAGCCGGCGTTGCCGTTCTTCTGCTCGCGGACGGCATTTGCCAGTTCGCCGAGTTCGTGCAGGTCGATCGCGTCGTCCCAGAGGGCCTCCGCCTCGGCGGCACTGAGGCGTTCACCCGCCTCGACTTTTTCACGGATCGGATCGATTGAGACCCTGGCCTTGCTGATCATGATGACTCCGAGGGGATGGTCACGGTGGGGGACTCTAGCTGTCATTTATAGAACCGCACGCAATTGGAAACGCCAACCGCTGCGGCGGCTCACAGCCAGAGGTCGCATCCGATCGCCAGCAGCAGCAGCCCTCCGATGACGGCATTGACGCTGAAAAACGCCTGATTCACGCGGGATAGGTCGTCTGGGCGAACCAGGGCATGCTCGTAGGCCAATAGCCCCGCAATGGCCGCAATCGCCGCCCAGGTGATCGCCCCGAGGCCCGGCGTCACCGCCGGCAGGATCGCCAGCAGCAGGATCGTGATGAGGTGCAGCCCCGCGGCAATCCGCAGGGCCCTGGCCACACCGAACCGGCTCGGCAGGCTCTGGAGGCCCTCGGCAGCATCAAATTCAGCGTCCTGGCAGGCATAGATCGTGTCAAAGCCGCCCACCCAAAGGGTGACGGCGGCGGCCAGTATGGCTGCCGGAAGCATGTCGGCCGGGTTGGCGATGATCGCCGGCCCGCGGACGGCAATCCAGGCCGCCAGGGGCGCAAGCCCGAGTGCCGCTCCCAGCCACAGGTGGGCCAGCGGCGTGAACCGCTTGGCGTAGCTGTAGCCGAGCAGCCAGGCGAGCACCGGCAGTGCCAGCATGACCGGCAGCCAGTTCGGCAGAAACAGCAGCGTCGCGGCAACGAACAGGCTCGCTGAAATCACCACCAGGAGCGTGACCTCCCCCACGCCGAGAAGCCCGGCCGGCAGGTGCCGGCTGAGCGTCCGCGGATTGCGGGCATCGAGTTCCCGGTCGACCAGCCGATTAAAGGCCATCGCCGCGGTCCGGGCGGTCACCATGCAGGCGATGATGCCGACGGCCAGCCGCAGCCAATGCCAGACCGGCTGGCCCGGATGATCGGCGGCGTCGACACTCGCTGCGATCAGCCCGGCCATCACGGCGAAGGGCAGGGCGAAGACCGTGTGGGAGAACCGGACCAGTTCAAAATAGCTTCGCAGCGTCGCCGTCATCCGCTCAGCTTCCCCACCGCCGGATGAGCTCGTTGTCGACGCCCACCTGGTCACAGATGCGGGCCACGACGAAGTCGACGAGCATCTCGACCGCCTCCGCCCCGTGATAGAAGCCGGGGGCTGCCGGGAGGACGACCGCTCCGGCTTCGTGGACCGCCTGCATGTTTTTCAGCTGCGGCAGCGACAGCGGGGTCTCCCGCGGCACGACGACGAGTTTCCGCCGTTCTTTCAAATGCACCTCGGCCGCCCGATGGATGAGGTTTTCGCCCATCGCGTGGGCAACTGCAGCCAGCGTGCTGCCGCTGCAGGGGCAGATCACCATGCCGCCGGTGAGGAACGAGCCGCTGGCGATCGGGGCCATCAGATTGTGGTAATGATGGTAGTGGAGTCGGCCGGAGGCGGGCGCTGGGCAGCCGAGAAAAGTCTCGGTGGAAAAGGCTTTGAGGTTGAGGCCGACGCCGAGTTCCTGCTCGAAGACCGCCTGGCCGGACGGGCTGACCGCCAGATGCACTTCGCGGCCAGCCTCGAGGAGCACCTGCAGGAGCCGGCGGGCATAGATCGCCCCGGAGGCACCGGTGACCCCAAGCACGAGAGGCAGTTGTTCAGCGGTTGTCATCAGGCAGTGACTCCCGCGGAGGCGGCGGCCGTCTTGGCCCGGTCGGCGACCCGCGTGGCGATCGACAGGGTCGCGATACCGAAGGTGAGCGGAATCTGTTCGACCGCTTCGAAGCCGGCCGTTCGGATCAGTTCGGCCAGCGGCTCACCCGATGGAAACTCCTCGACGCTTTCGTTGAGATAGCGGTAGGCGTCGGCATGGTTGCGGGCGACGGCGTTCCCGAGCCGAGGCAGCACGTTGCGGAAATACCAGAGATACGCCCGCCTGATCACCGGGCTGGCGGGAAGGGAAAATTCGAGAATTGCCAGCCGGCCGCCAG
>CAZIQV010000013.1:2502-16452 GCA_964541275.1 uncultured Chitinophagaceae bacterium
CACCTTTCTGGCAATCCCCGCCCGCAGCTACGCAACCGACTGGTCGACCATTCTGCTCAACGGCGGCATCCTGGCGGTCGCGCCCCTGGTGGCTGGCAGGAAGGGAAAATTCGAGAATTGCCAGCCGGCCGCCAGGCTTGCAGACCCGGGCCATCTCGGCCAGGCCCAGGTCGGTCTCGGCGATGTTCCGCAGGCCGAAGGCGACGGTGACGAGGTCGAACTCGGCGTCGGCAAAGGGCATCTGCATCGCGTCGGCCTCGACCCACTCGACCGGCAGATTCCGCGCCGCCGACTTCTCGACGCCTCGGTCGAGCATCGGCCGGCAGAAGTCGCTGCCGACGACGCGGACCTGCGGGCCGGCTTTGGCGGCGTAGGCGATCGCCAAATCACCCGTGCCGGTGCAGACATCGAGAATCGCGCCGCTGGCGGGCGGGGCGGCCCGGCTGACCGTCACTCGCCGCCACCAGAGATCGATGCCTCCGGAGAGCATCCGATTGACCGCGTCATACCGCGGGGCGATTTCGGCGAACATGCCGCGGACCTTCTGGCCGCTTTTATCGACATGGGGGGCGGCCGGGGTGGCGATGGTCGTCTCTCCGGAAATTGAGATGGGAGGCAGCGGGTGCAGCCAATCCCTGCGGTACACTCCGGCCTCGCTCGATTACTCACCGCAAAGCCGTTGCGATGCCGACAGCCGTCACGTGGCACTGCCACGCCCTGGCAGATGATATCCCCGAAGAGGCCGTTGCGGGAGGTGTGGCCGTCATCATCGATGTGCTGCGGGCATCGACGACGATCGTGACGGCAATCGCCGCCGGAGCGTCGTTCGTCGTGCCGGTGGCGGCCGTTGACGAGGCTCGGCGGCACCGGGAGCGGCTCCCGCCTGGCACCCTGCTTGGCGGCGAACGGGGAGGCCGCCGGATCACCGGCTTCGATCTTGGCAATTCGCCGGCGGAATACGCCGCGGCCACCGTCGCCGGCCGGGGAATCGTCATCACCACGACCAACGGCACGGCGGCCCTGGCCCGCTGCGCCGCCGCCGGCGAGCGGCTGATCGGCTGCCTGGTGAACCGCAAAGCTGTGGCGGCGGCTGCCGCTGAACTGGCCGCGGCCGGTGACGGCCAGGTTCATCTCGTGTGCGCCGGCACTGACGGGGAGGTGACCGGGGAGGATCTCCTCGGGGCCGGGGGAATCCTGGCGGCGGCGGCCGAACTGCTGCCGCCGGGCGAGGACCTGCTACATGACGCAACCGCCGGTGCGGCCCTGGCCGGTTTTCGGACCCACGCGGCGGCAGCCGACCCCGCCGCGAGCCTGATCGAGGCCTTCACCGCCGCCCCCGGCGGGGCGAACCTCGTCAGCCTCGGCATGGCTGCCGACCTCCCGCTTGCCGCGGCAGTCGATCGGTTTGGCATCGTGCCGCGGCTCTGTCCGGCGACGGGCCGGCTGTTGCCGCTGCCGCCGCCGACACGCCGACCGCAGTCCCCGCCCTAGGCTCTGTCTGAAAACTCAGTACCTGGCTTCGAGCGGCTCATTTACCCTCTGGCTACGTCCGGCTCCATCGCCAGATCTGCAAATCTGGCTGCTTCGCCGTCCTTGCCAGAGGCCAAAGCAGCTCGCTCTCGAGCCAACGGTAGCCTTTTCAGACAGAGCCTAGCCAACCCGGGCCAGCACGCACTTGAGGTACTCACCTTCAAGGCAGTGGAGGTTCACGGGGTGGTCGGCCGCGGCGCCGCGGCACTCGAGCATCTGCAGCATCCGTCCGCTGCGCTGGGCGACGCCCGAGAGCATCACCAGAAAATCCTCACGGCTGACTGCACCGGAGCAACTGCAGGTCGCCAGCATTCCGCCCGGCTCGAGCAGATCGACCGCCAGCCGGTTGATTCGGTGATAGGCCCGCAGCGCATCACCGACCGAGGCCCGGCTGCGGGCGAACTTCGGCGGGTCGAGCACGACCATCCCAAACCGTTCACCGGCAGCCGCAAGAGCGGCCAGTTTCTCAAAGGCGTCGGCCTGCTCCACGGTCATCGTGGTTGCAGCGTTGAGTTCGGCGTTGGCCTTGGCGAGGGCGACCGCCTTGGGGCTTGAGTCAACGGAGAGCACTGCCGCCGCCTTTCCCGTCACTGCGGCTGCCACGCCGAAGCCTCCGGCGTAGCAGAACATGTCAAGCACCCGGCGGCCGGCGGCATGCCGGGCGACCGCCTGACGGTTGTCCCGCTGATCGAGATAGCTTCCGGTCTTTTGCCCTTCGGTCAGGTCGATGCCAAACCGCAGCCCCGCCTCTTCGATAAAGATCGGCCCCTCGGGCCGCTCACCCCGTAGTTGCCGGTCGGCCAGATGCAGGCCCTCGAGTTTTCCGAGGCCCCGCTCAGCGCCCCGGAGCACGATACCGCGGGGGTGCAACATCCGCTGGAGCGTGTCACAGATGAGCTCAAGCCTTTCAGCCATCACCAGGGCGGTGGGCTGGACGGCGAGGTAGGGGCCGTAGCGATCGACGATCAGTCCTGAGAGCCCGTCGCCCTCGCTGTTGACGAGGCGGCAGGCCGCCGCCGGCGAGTCGAGCCCGAGCTGCCTCCGGAGGTGCACCGCAGCCTTGAGCTTGGCCTCCCAGAAGCCTCGGTCGAGGCTTTCTTCGGCTGAAAAACTGTAGAGCCGCACCCGCAACCGGCTGGCGGCATTCCAGAGACCGCGGGCGATGAATTGGCCATCGTGGGTACGCAGATCGACCACATCGCCGCCGGCCGGGGTGCCCTCGACGCGGAGGATCGCCGTATCGAGTACCCAGGGATGCCGACCGAAAAAGGGCCGAGCCCGCTTCGGCTTTACGAAGACCACCGCCGGCGGTGATTCCAGCCGGGGTGATTCGCCAGCTGACCCGTCGTCAGGCATGGACGACCTGCTTGGCAGGCTCCGGCAGCACGTGAGGCTGCGGCAGGGCGTCGGTGCCCGGCTCGGATTTCACCCGTCGTTGGTCCCGCTTGGCTGCCCGCTTGCGGTCGAGCCGCAGCACGCTCCAGCCGAAGATGTCTCCGAGCGGCCCAGCGAGCAAGGCCGGCAGCAGCACCAGATTGCCGACCAGTGCCACGGTGAGCATCGCCAGCATCATATGACCAAACCGCTGAGTCGGCCCGAACGGCGATAGCGAGAAGACCGACAGCCCGATGCCGATCACTCCCCAGCTTTGATACATCGCCCGGGCACAACCCTTGTAGGCGAGCATTGTCGCCGCCTTCCGGTCCATGCCGTCGGAGATGCCGCGGCGGAACCAGAGCATGAAGTGGACGACGTCGTCGACCGTCACGCCGAGCGCGACGCTCGGAGCCATCACCGTGCCGATGTCAATCAGCAGGTTCCCGGTCCCGAGCCCTTTGAGAATCGCATTGCCCCAGCCCATCCCGCCAAAGACGACAACGGCCGGGAACGCCGCCGGCAGCAGCAGCACGAGACCAGCGGACGCCGCCCGGCAGAGCAGAATCATCACCAGCACGATGATGGCAAAGTCACTGATAAAGCCGACAATCAGGCCGTCGAGCAGCGAGTGCTGAGCCTTGTAAACCAGCGGTACGAGGCCGGTGTAGTCGACGGTGACGCCCGCAACGCCGTCCGCGGCGTAGCGGTCAAGAATCGGGTCAATCCGAGCCTGCAGGTCCCGTTTGAAGTCGGCGTAGTCAACCTCTTTGGTCGCGCTGACCCGGGCGCTGATCCGCCAGAGTTCCTGTTCGCGAATGCCATTTTCATCCTCGACCTTGGCCTCGCGGAGATAGTCCCCGTCCAGAAATTCTTCCCGGTGGGCAATCAGCCGACGGTTGAGCACGCTGCGGCGGGTGCGGGCCGTGAGGCCAAAGACCCGGCCGGCGGCACCGCCGAGGCCCCCGCCGCCGATATCGAGACTGCGGCCGAACGTGACCGTCGAAAGCGAGCTGCCAACCTCATTGAGCTGGCCGATCTCCCGCTGAATCTCATCGACCAGTTCCATCCGCTCAAGGAAATTCAGGTCGCACCGCTGCTGATCGCAGCGAATCAGAATCTCCATCGGCACCAGCGGGCCGAGTTTGTCCTCCAGCCAGCGGTAGTCCTGCCGGATTCGGGCCTGCGGCGAAAACAGCCGCATCAGCTGCACGCTGCTCTCGACCCGCGTCATTCCGTAGCCGATGCCGACCATCATCAGCAGGCAGGCAGTGGCCACGGCAACGTTGTGCCGGGTGATCCACTGGCCGACCCGCCACCAGGGACTCTCTTCAATCGGTCGCCAGGTGTCTTCGTCGTCCTCGGAAGCCGCCTTCCCAAGCCGCAGCTTTGGTGGAAACAGTTCGAGGCAGGCCGGCATCAGGGTCATCAGGATGACGAAACTGACGACGACACCGATCGCCGAAAAGATGCCGAACATCTTGATCGGAACCAGTTCGCTGACCGCCAGCGTTGCCAGACCGACGGCCGTCGTTCCCGTCGCCAGCGACAGCGGCAGCAGCGCGTGATGCACCGCCGCCCCGGCAGCACCCCGCTGGATGCCGGTTTCGGCGAGCTGATCGCGATAGTAGTTGGCGAGATGAATCGCCCCGCTGGTGGTGGCGACGTAGACCAGCGACGGCATCGTCAGCAGGATCGCATCGACCGGATAGCCCGAGTACCAGACGATCGCGAGGCTCGCAAACATGCTGTAGACGCCTGACGCCAGCACAAGGCCAACGAGCATCTTGCTTTTCAGACTCCACCAGCTGACGAAAAAGCCGACGACCAGCGACAGTCCGAACAGCAGGGTGACGCTCGTCTGCCCGGCCCGGTCGATCGAGACGTTGTCGACCGGTGGCCCGCCCATATGCAGCGTCTTCTCCGGAATGCCGCATTCTTCGACCGCCACCGTTTTGATGGTGTCGATCGCGCCGTGGAGGTTGGCCCGGGCGGCGTCGGAGAGGGTCAGCACGAGGCAAGTCTGCAAGTCGTCGACGCTGGCGACGCTCCGCTGGGGAGCGTCTTGCGTTTCCGGGGGCTCAGCAGCTGAGTCGGAGGCTGCCGCCGACTGCCCGCCGGCGGCATCATGACCGATCAACGCGCCGGTCAGCCGATCGACCGCCTCGTCGGGGTCGAGGTTGAGCGGCTCCTCGGTCATCTGCTCAACCGCCCGCGGGCCGGTCTGCGCCGTCTTAAAATAAATCGGGCGGCTGATCCGCGAGGCTTCCTCCGGCGGGGGGAGAAGCTTGCGGGCGAGCAGTTCCAGCCGGGGGTCGGCCATCGTACAGCCCTCCCAGCTGACGAGGATGAATTCCTCGCCTTGGAAGTTCTGCCGGAAAAATCGATAGGTCTGGGTCTCTGGATACTCCAGCGGCAGCCAGCCCTTCACATCGTTGCGGTTGTTGCCCTTCGCCTTGATGGCACCGACCACGACCATCGGCAACAAAAACACGAGAACGGCCAGGATCCAGACGCTGAAACGTTCGTAAAGTCCGGGTTTTTGCGACATCTCGCCTCGGGTTGCGTCGGTCTGCTGCGACTGCATAAGCGGCTGGGGGTTGGGCGGGAGACGGCCGGCTGCGGCGGGAACGAGGGGCCAGCAGCACTGGCAGGAAACACGGCGAGGCCGAATGCGCCTCGGCATGCTGCTTCGGTCACCATGAAAACTACCGATATCCCGGGATGGAGTCCATATCGTTCCCTCACAGAACCGATCTTCCCGCGGGTGGGGGAATCGGCAATTCCCATTTTCAGGAAGGTTTTTGCTGACCGCCCAAACCGCCTCACCCGCTAGAACCTGCAGCACTCCCCCCAGCTGGACTGTCTGGCCGCCGCTGTCAGTCTGCGGGTCTTCCCGGCGGCATCGCGGTGCTGCTCAGCCGGCAGTTGGTGCCGGGGCTGTTTCCGCTGCCCGGAAGCCGGTCTGCCGATGCGTGCCGTCGCAGAACGGTCGGCTGCCGGAACCACCGCAGCGGCAGAGGGCGACAGCCCGCTTGTGCGTCGGCAGCGGAAAAGGGCAGCCACGATGGTCGTCGACCTGGAAGCTCACTTGGGGCTGGCCGTCATCGTCGCGCGGCAGTTCAACGACCAGCGGGCCATCTTCGCGGCAGCGGATCGTCACGGTCGGGAGATCGCCGGGCGGCGGCGTGTTTGCTGTGGTCATTCTGGAGCCTCAGGTTCAACTTGGGGCCGCTGTTGCGGCGGCCGCGATAACAACCACGCCCAGAGGCTGCCGGCGGCCGCCAGCAGGCCGATTGAAATCAGCTGTGAAATCGACAGCGGAGTGCCGAGCGCCGGCGGCTCGTCGACCCGGATCAGTTCCAGCAGGATGCGGGAGATCGGGTGGAGCGTGAGCACGAGGGCGAAGACGGCACCGTCTCGCTTGGCAAAGGGCGTGAACGCAACTGCCAAGCCGGCGAGCAGAGCAGCGTCGATCGCGGCGTAGAGCTGGGCGGGGTGGATCGGCAACGTCGGCAGGCCGTCGCCGCCGGCCGCCGCGGGCGGCAGCAAGCCCCGGCTGACCTGGTCGAACCAGGGGGGGCTGCCGGCCGGAAACCGCATCGCCCACGGCAGATCGCAGACGCCTCCGTAGCAGCAGCCGTTGAGGAAACAGCCGATCCGTCCCAAGGCCAGCCCGACCAGCAGCCCGGGAGCGATGCAGTCGGCCAGCCGGAGGATGTTGAGGCGGTGTCGCCGGGCGAACCACCAGGCTGCCAGGGCCGCCGTCGGTAACGCACCGAAGACGACCAGACCCCCGGCGGCGACGTTGAGCACCGCCGGAATGGCCGCCACCAGACTCCGCCCAGCAGGGAAAAACTGTTCGTGGTATTCGATCACGTAAAACGCCCGGGCTCCGACGATGCCGGCCAGAAAGACCTCGAGACCCAGCGCGATGATCGTGTCGGCGTCGATGCCGATCGCCCGGCCCCTGACGATCGACAGCCAGGTGCCGGCCGTCGCCGCCAGCAGCAGCATGACACCGTACCCGCGAATCGGCACCCCGTTGCCGTCGTCGAGGGCCGGGAGCCCCCAGAGAATGATCGCCCCGCCGATGGCCAGCGGCGGCCCCAGGGTCCCGGCCGCCGCGGCGAATCCCCGTCGCCATGTCCCCCAGAGGAATCCCGGAACTGCGACCCCAGCCCAGATCGCCAGCAGCAGCCCCCAGCCAAACAGCGGCACAGAGACGCCGCTGAGTTCGATCCGTGCTGGAATGTGGAAAAGTGTGGTCAGCACGGTCTCACCTAACGCGGGAGAAGCAACTCGTTGTCGAGCAGCCTGGTCTCGCCCAGCCGGCCGGCGATCAGGGCGATTGCTGCGGTGTCGGCCGCCGTGAGGGGCTGGAGACTTTCGGCGTCGACAACGTCGGCGTAGTCGACGGCGACGCCGGCGGCGGTGAGGACCGCAGCCATCCCGGCGGCGATCTCAGCGACCGGCACCGCTTGAAGCCAGTCGTTCCGGGCCTGACGCAGCGCCGCTGACAGCGAGCGGGCCTGCTTTCGCTGCTGCGGTGTCAGATAGGCATTGCGGGAGCTGAGGGCCAACCCGTCAGGCTCCCGGACGGTCGGGCAGACGACGATCTCAATCGGCAGGCCGAGGTCGGTGACCATCCGCCGGATGACGAGCGACTGCTGCCAATCCTTGGCTCCGAAGAAGGCGGCATCGGCAGGCACCGCCTGAAACAGGCGGCAGACGACAGTGGCGACCCCGCAGAAATGGCCTGGTCGCAGCCGGCCCTCAAACGGTTCGGCGGGCCCGGCCACCTCGACCCGGGTGGCGTGGCCGGGCGGATAGATCTCAGCCGTCTCGGCCGCAAAGACCCAGCGAACCCGATGCCTTGCCAGCAGCTGGCAGTCGGCAGCGAGGTCCCGCGGATAGCGGTCAAAATCCTCGGCGGGGCCGAATTGGGTCGGGTTGACATAGATCGACACGACGACGTCGTCGCACTCGGCCGCCGCCCGATCGACGAGGCTGGCGTGGCCAGCGTGGAGGCTGCCCATCGTGGGCACGAAGCCGACCCGGCGGCCCGCCCCCTGCACGGCAGTCACCTGCTCGCGGATGGCGGCGGCAGACCGGAGGACCGTCGGCCCGGCTGTCATTGGGCAGCCTCGATGGCGGCGACCGCTTCGATCGCTGCTTGGCCGAGATCGTCGGCGTTGAGTCGGATGACGGCCTTGGGGCGGACGGCCGAGGCCTCACCGTACACGCCGGCGCGGAGGTCGTCCTGAAAAGCCAGCAGCGTGTCCACTGCGGTCGTCGCTGCGGAAGCCGATGCCGTTCCGGCCAGATCATCGAAGAGGTCGCTCCGCCGCTGACCCTGCGACCGGTAGCGGAGGCGTTCTTCGAGCACGGATCGGCTGATCTCGAGGAACAAAACGACATGGGGGGGAACCGTTTGTTTGGCGAGGCGGTTGAGTGCCGGCTCAAGGGCCTGCCGGCTCGCTTGATCGAGCCAGCGATCGGCGGCGAGTTGAACCGTTCCGAGCCAGTAGTCGGTCACGGTTCCGTGCGGGTCGCGGGGCCAGTTCGCGGTGCGAAGCGGGGCGGCGTATCGCTCAAGCGTCTCCTGCCAGCAGAATGCCGGCGACGCAACCGGGCCGGCCGGCATCGCAGCGAGCGGCAGAGGTGTCGGAGCATGGAGCAGCCGGGCCAGGGAAACATCAGCGACGGCTGCGGCGATCTCCGGGCAGCCGCTGCCGGGAATGCCGACCACCGACACATGGAGATGCCGGTGCGAAATGTTTTCAAGCAGTTCGCCGATCGTGCAGCGGGCCAGCGGGTGGACGAGGTCGGCTGCGATTTCGGCCGCTGGTTCGAGGACGAATCGCCGCGTCATCATCCGCGGGTGGGGCAGTTGCAGGGTGTCGGTCTCGGCCACCTCGTCTCCATGAAGCAGGAGATCAAGGTCGATGCTCCGGGGACCCCATCGCTGGCCCCGCCGGCGATCGAGCGTTTTCTCGACTGCGGCGAGCATGTCGAGAAGTTCCTCGGGTCCGAAGCCGGTTTCGATCAGGCAAGCCGCATTGATATAGGCGGGCTGGCCCGGTGGTCCTCCGATCGGACGCGTTTCGATAAAGCGGCTGACCTCGAGGAGTTCGACACCCGGCATGAATCGCAGCATGTCGATCGCCTGATTGAGCTGTTCCCGTGGACAGCCAAGATTCGCGCCGCACCCGATCAGCGAGCGGACCGCCGGCGAATCACCTGTGCCGCTGGAAGCCATGCAGTCTCCCCATCCCTGCGGCCGTTCGATCGACCGCCCGCTGGCGACAACAGGTTCGCAGCGACGTCCGCCGGCAGCTGCGGCTGTCCATCGGGGCACATCCCCGATCGAATCTGGGTCGGCCTTCTGGAACAGTGCCGCTCGAACCCTTCTCGCGAGTCCGGCATCGAGGGCGGGCCGGAAGATTTCCCCGGGGTCAGCCAAGCCACCAAGCAGATCCATGCCTCAACGTCCTGCCCGCAATGGAATCGAAAACCCGCGGTCTGATTCTACGGCTTGGCACGGTCTCGGGGGCAAGCCGAGACGGTCTCGAAATTTCTGCTGCCCGCTTCGAAGACGGGGGGGACATCCAAGCCACGACGATTGCCGTCGACTGTCGATCCCTCACGTCGCCGCCCCCCTTGGTCTCGAAGCGTGCTGCGAATGCCAGACGTTGGTCTCCCGCGGTGCCATTGGTGGTTCGGAGCCGAAATTATCCGGATGCTCCTCCCGGCAGACGCCGATTGGGCGACCTCCCGACCCGGCGAATGTGCCTGCACCAAACGTTTCCGCCGAGACGATCACGTCGAAGGGACCCGACCCGCCGGAATTGCTGAGGGGTCATTCTGAGAAGCGGCTCGATCCTGTCAAGCTTTGGCAAAACCGACCGCGGTTGACGCATGAAGGGAGCGGCTGCCACAGTCTTGAATTCCCTCTCGACGACGGTGAATTGCTTGCAGCTTCCATCAAAAAACATTTTGCCGGCGAACTGCGGCTGCCGCTGACAGCAGTTTCGTTGCCAGCATGGGTGGTGCAAGCATTGTCGGTGAAGCTCTGCGTTTGCTCATCAGCGATGCGAATCGTCGACACCGCGGGCTTGCCTCGGTGAGCTCAGACCCGAGCAGCCTATCGCCGCCCAACGCATTGGCAGGTCGGCCGACCGATTTGTGGGAGTCGATTTCTCTGGTCGGTATACTCTGGGAGCCCGGCATGGTCATCCAGACGTTCGAGCCGGGCAGCGGTCAGGTGAGTTGGACTCACGATGCGAGCGACTGAGATGCGAGCGACTGCGATGAATGCCGCGATGCAGACCACCGAGAGACGGCGAGTGACAGGTGGGTTGGTGCCTTCGGTGGCCAGCCCGAATTCTTGGGCGGGACGTGCGACCGGACTTCCGACAGGAGGCGTGCCGCTGTGATTTCCACCCGCCCCAAGGCCGCTGACCTGGTGTTTCAGCTGTATGGACGGTCGCTCCATCCGGAGCTTTTTCAGCGGCATGCGGTCAGGCGGATGGAGCGGGGGCGGTTCACCGCCGAGGTGGTCATCACCTCAAGCGGCCATCTCGTCTGCTGGCAGGCCGAAGGCCTTATTCTCAGCGAGGTGGCAACCTCGTCCGATCAACCGGTTCCCCTGAAACGACGGCTGCTTTCACATGCGATTCAGGGAGAGCAGGCCGACGCGGTTGAGTGCGTCAATGGCGTCTGCTACGAGACCTGTTTCCAACTCGAGCGGGTCCAACCAGATGTCTTCTGGACATTTCAGCAGGAACTCTCCGCCGATGGCATCACCCACGGGCTGTTTCACAGATTCGCCGCCGGCGGCCGACTGGCGGTGGGGGCTGTCAGCTGGATCAATGTCGAAACGCGTGCGAAAAGCCTGCTCGTTCAGGCCTTCCACACCTTCCCGGACGACTTTGCAATCGTGAAAAGCCAGTCGATTTTTCAGATTCCCTGACCGTTTCCCGGGCTGCTGCCCGCCCATAGCGTCACATGCCGAACTCCGCCGCCAGCGCTGGTGATCGTGAGACCAGCAGAATCCTCATCGCCGACGACAACGAGCCGAATCGGGAACTGCTCGAGGTGTATCTCGCCGACCTGGACTGCGAGATTGCCACCGCTGTCGACGGCCGCGACACGCTCGACAAGGTGGCGGCGTTCAAGCCCGATGTGATTCTCCTCGATATCATGATGCCAAAGCTGTCGGGTTTTGAGGTCTGCCAGCAGCTCAAAGCCGATCCGGCAACGAGTGGCGTTATGGTGCTGATGGTGACCGCCCTCGGTGAACTCGGCGATATCGAACGGGCGGTCGAAGCAGGGACCGACGACTTTCTCTCCAAGCCGGTCAACAAGGTGGAACTCGTCAAGCGGGTCGAAAACATGCTCAAACTGCGGCATGTCAGCGACGAGCTCGAACGGCTGCGAAGCTACATTAGCACCATGGATGACGACCTGCCGCCGCGGCAGGGCTGACCATCCGAGGAGAGAACGCCTGCCCCGACCCGCATCTGCGGGCACCGAGATGGCTCGGCCCGTTGGCCAGCGTCCAACGCCGCGAGGGGTGTCGGGTCTGCGGCCCGCGTCCGGGGCGGGCCGGGACTCGATTCAGGAACGGGTCAAGCCGACCTGCTCGAGCACCCTCATCGCCGCGCGTGACTTGTTGAGCACATAGAGGTGCATACCGGGTATCCCGCCGGCAATCAGTTCCTCGGCCTGTCGCGACGCATATTCAACACCCGCCTCGAATTGGGCTTCGGCATCGTCCCCGGCCGCTTCAAAGGCCCGGGTAAAGGCTGCAGGCAGCCGCGCCTTACAGAGACTGGCAATCCGCTGAATCTGCGGATAGTTGGTGACCGGCATGAGGCCGGGGATGATCGGCTGGTCGATGCCGATCGCCGCGCAGCGATCACGGAAACGAAAGAAATCGTCATTGTCATAGAACAACTGTGTCACCACCACATCGCCGCCGGCATCGCATTTCGCCTTGAGGAACGCCAAGTCGGCTTCGGAACTGGTCGCCTCCTGATGGGTCTCGGGGTAGCCGGCGACGAGGATGTCAAAGTCGGGAAATTCATCATGGATGAGCGTCACCAGATCGGACGCGTATCGCAGTCCGTCGGCGACCGGCGTGAACGATGTTTCTCCCTTCGGCGGATCGCCCCGCAGGGCGACGATTGCCGCCACGCCACGGCTTCCCGCTTCCCGCAGGTAGGCCCGAAGCTGGTCTACCGTACTCCCGACACAGGTGAGGTGACTGGCCACCGCCACAAGTGGATAGCGGCTGCGAACCCCGTCAAGAATCTCGAGTGTCTTGCTCTGGGTGGAGCCGCCGGCGCCGTAGGTGCAGGTGATGAGGCTGGGTTCAAACCCCATCAGCTCAGCAACGGTCTGCCAGAGCATCGCCTCAGAGTCAGCGGTTTTTGGGGGGAAAAGTTCAAAGGAGAGAGCGAACGAACTCTGGTCGTAGCTGGTGTTGGCGAGCACTGGAATTCCTTTCGGATCGTGTCGGCAATTCGGCGGGGGTGGCCGGCGGCAGCGTCACCCACAAAAAACCGTAAATCACGCTCCACCCTAACACACCGAGGCGAATGCCGCAGCAGATCGACGGTAAGCGGTCAGGGGACGATTGCAGCGAGCAATGAACGGTCGGCCGCGTGGAAGGCGATGCCGCGGCGAGCCATCATCCGGTTGAGAGCCGTCGCCACCTGATCGACGCTCGCCCGGCTGCCTGCCGACAGGCCCGCCACCTGGGTTGTGAAGGGAGCGATCGTCCCCTCGGCGCGGCCTTCAATCGTGACCGCCGGGCTGATCAGAGCTCCGCAGGAAATTGCGGTCTGGATGCCGGTTTTGGAAAAGTCACCGACGAGGCAGCCGAAGAACTGCCGACCACTGTCAGTCGTGCCGCCGTCGGGGTCTCGGAGTCGGACCATGCCGTAACTGTATTTGAGGTTGCCGGTGACGGTCCCGGCGGCGAGATTGACCCAGCTGCCGAGGTGGCTGTGTCCGAGAAAGCCGGCGTGGGCCTTGTTGGAAAAGGGCTCCATCACACTGGCCGAGACCTCTCCGCCGAGGCGACAGTCGTGGCCTGCGACGGTGCCGGGTCCGAGCCACGTGCGGGGATGGACCTTGGTCCGCCGGCCGATCCGCAGGGGGCCTTCGAGACAGCAGAAGGGACCGACTTCAGCGGCGGCATCGATCAGGACCGGGCCGCCGCGAACAGCAACGAGCTCGTCCACCCGCGGTGCAAGGTCCTTGCTGGCGACCTGTTCAAGATAGAGCCCGGGCCGCTGTTCGACGTAGCGACCCGAGTCGAGAGCGACGGCCAGCATCGCCTCCAGGCTGTTCTCGTGGGCGTTGAGGAGATCGGCGGGTGTCTCGAGGAGCGTGAGGAGGGTATCGAGCCGGGGCAGTCCGGCTTCGGCGGCAAACGCCGAGAGCGACAGGCTGCCGCCGGCAAGCTGGTCGAGCAGCTTTGCGTCGGGTCCGGACCCTGCTGCATCACGGTGGAGGATGGCCGCTGCAATGCTGTCACCGGCTGGCACCATGCCCCGCTGACCGGCCTCCACCAGCGACCGCAGGGCGAGCAGCTGGTAGCGGCCGGGAATCAGCCTGGCATTCACCACGAGGACGGTCTCACCGTGTCGCGAACGGATCAGCGGCTCAGCCGGTGGCTCTCGCGACCCGCCCCAGTGGGGCGTCCGGTTTCCGCCGAGGGCCGTGAGGTAGTCGCGGAGATGCGGTCTCAGCACCCGGTGGACCCGGCCGAAGTGGCCGAGCATCTCGACGAGGCTGCCACCACCGATGCAGAGGTCGCAGGCGGGCCGGGCGAGCGTGAGGGGGCCGAGGGCAGCAACGACCTCATCTTCGCAAACGTAGACATCCATATTTTTCGTACGGTAGCAGACGCCGAGTTGCGGCGACGATCCCGCTGCTGGCAATTTCGTCTGCGGGAGCGTACGCTCGCGGAACGCAGGCAGCCGGAGTGGCGGAATGGCAGACGCGACGGACTCAAAATCCGTTGCCCGCAAG
>CAZIQV010000014.1:0-16186 GCA_964541275.1 uncultured Chitinophagaceae bacterium
AGGCAGTAGTCACGGGAGGCCGCGTCGATCACCGTCCGGTTGGTGAGGGTGTGGGGGTTGAGCGGGGTAAAAATAAATGCATCGAGCGATTTTCGCACGATCGGGCCGCCCGCCGAGAGGTTGTAGGCGGTCGAGCCGACCGGGGTGCTGACGATCAGTCCATCTCCCCGGTAAACGGTGGCCAGGTCGTCATCGACGAACAGTTCGATGTCGATCATGGAAAACGGGGGGCCTGCCAGCAGAGAGGTTTCGTTGAGCCCGAGGTCGGCGGCCACGACGGCATCGTCGCGGATCACTCGGGTTTCGAACATCATGTGTCCGACCAGCCGGAACCGTCCCTCGACCAGTTCGGTGAGCGCCGGTTCGACCTCCGCCGGGGAAAAGTCGGCCAGAAAGCCGAGCCGGCCCAGATTGACCCCGAGGACCGGTCTCTGCCGGTAGCCCATCCAGCGGGCCGTGCGGAGGATGGAGCCGTCACCGCCGAGGACGATGACCAGATCAGCCGCCTGAGCGAGATTGTCCGCAGCGGTGTCGGAAGCGTCCGGCTCCCAGGCTGAACGGGCGGCCAAGCGGACGGCGACGCTGTGGCCCCGGGCGACGAGCAGCTGTTCAAAGCCGGCAGCAAGACGGCCGATCCCCGGCACTTCCTCGGGGCCGACGATGGCGACGGTGAGCGGCAGCCGCACGGGCCGTCCCGACGCCAGCAAGCCGGCGGATGTCTGGGATGCTGGCATCGGCTGTCATCACTCCTGGCGGGCGGGAACATCGGCCGCTGCGGGCGACCGCCTTCAGCCCCGGACCGGAGTCGAGAGCCCCGTCGCCAGACCGCGTCCAGCCAGCCGGCGGCAGGCCTCCGCAATCCCGGCGGGATCGAGCCCGAGGTCGGCCAGCAGTTCACCGCGGTCCCCGTGCTCGATGAACCGGTCGGGAATGCCCAGCCGGGTGATGCTGCCGGCGGCAATCCCGGCATCGCTGACCGCCTCGAGCACCGCCGAGCCGAAGCCGCCCTGCAGCGCATGCTCTTCAACGGTCAGCGTCCAGGCTGCCTGGTCAATGCGGTCGAGCAATTCGCGTTGATCGAGGGGTTTGATGAACCGGGCGTTGACGACACCGATCTCCAGTCCTTCCCGGCGGAGCTGCTCGGCTGCCTCAAGACAGCTGCTGACGAGGCTGCCGCAGCCGAGAATCAAGCCGTCAGCTCCTTCGGTGAGCGGCTCGCAGACTCCCCGCTCGACGGGCCGCCGCTGGCCCCCGAACTGCTCCTGCACCGCCGTCTCGAGAACCGCCTTCGGATAGCGGATCGCCACCGGTCCCGGCTGGGCGATGGCCCAGTCGAGCATCGCGGCCAGGTCCGACTCGTCGGCCGCGGCCATGATCGTCATGTTCGGGAACAGCCGCAGGTAGCCCAGATCGAAGATGCCATGATGGGTGGGGCCGTCGGGGCCGGTGAGACCCGCCCGGTCGAGCATGAAGACGACCGGCAGGTTCTGCAGGCAGACCTCCTGGAAAATCTGGTCGTAGGCCCGCTGGAGGAAGGTGCTGTAGATATCGACGATCGGCCGGCAGCCCGCCTTCGCCTGGCCGGCGGCAAAGGCGACGGCATGCGATTCGCAGATGCCGACATCGAAGAACCGTTCGGGAAATTCCTCGCGGACTTTCTCGAGTTTGTTGCCCTGGCACATCGCCGCGGTCATCACTGTCACCCGCTCGTCCCGCCGCAGGCAGTCGCCGATGGCCGTGCTCGCCGCATCGGTGTAGCCCCGTACCGATGACTTGCGGATTGCGATGATGCAGTCGTCGTCGTCGCACTCGAACGGAGCCGGCGTGTGAAAGAAGACGGGGTCGGCCTCCGCCGGTTTGAACCCGTGCCCCTTCTCGGTCAACACATGCAATAAAATCGGGCCTTCCTCGTCCTTCACCAATTCCAGGTAGCGGATCAGATTGGGGAGGGAATGGCCCTCGACCGGGCCGAAATAGCGTACGCCGAGGGCCTCGAAGAGCATGCCCCCGTGGAGCGTCGCTTTGAGCGAGTCTTTGACGTTGACGAACATCCGCTCCATCGACTCACCGACCATCGGCACGCCTTTGATCAGGTCGCCGGCCTTGTCCCGGAGCCCCCGGTACCAGGGGTTGGTGCGGATCACGTCGAGATACTCAGCGAGTGCACCGACCCGCGGGCAGATCGACATCCGGTTGTCGTTGAGGATGATGATCAGCCGTTTCTTGAGAAAGCCTGCGTTGTTCAACGCCTCAAACACGATGCCCGAGGGCAGGGCGCCGTCGCCGATCACCGCCACGCTGCGGCGGTCATCTTCGCCCCGCAGGCCGTCGCCGCTTGCCAGACCGAGGGCAGCCGACACGCTGCAGCCCGCATGGCCGGTCATGAACAGGTCGTAGGGACTCTCGGCCGGGTTCGGAAAGCCCATCAGCCCGCCCCGGGTTCGGATTGAGTCGAACCGGTCGTATCGTCCAGTGATCAGCTTGTGCGGATAGATCTGGTGGCCCGTATCCCAGATCAGCCGGTCGCGGCTGAAGTCGAAGACGCGATGAAGCGAAAGGCAGAGCTCGACGACACCGAGGTTTGAAGCAAAGTGAGCCGTCCGGGTCGTCGCCACCCGACAGAGAGCCTGCCGCATCTCCGCAGCAAGGGCCTCGAGTTCTTCCGGGGAAAGTCCCAGAAGATCCCGCGGCGACGCGATTGTCGGCAGAAGTGCAGGCATGGCGTTGAGCCTCCTCGTCCCTGACCCCGGGCGGGGGGGTGCGACTGGCCAGTCGACGCGTTGAGCGTACCCGAAACAGTTATAGCTTCGCGACTGCCCGCCGCAGAGTCTGCCGTTGTCGGTCACGTCCGGCGGCGAACAATCCAAGAGGCGAGGGCAGTGAGGCTCGCCGCCGGTTCGCCAAACGGGGCGATGGCTGCAGCCGCTTCGGCGGCGAGGTCCAAGGCCCGCTGCCGGCTCGCGGCAATGCCGATGACCGTGGGAAAGGTGAGTTTGCCCCGTTCGGCATCCTTCCCGACGCGTTTTCCGAGGTTGGCCTCGCTCCCCTCGGCATCGAGCAGGTCGTCGGCGATCTGGAAGGCGAGGCCGAAGGCGGCGCCGTAGGCTGCCAGCGCAGCCCGCCGGGACGGATCGCCGCCGGCGGCGAGGCAGCCAAGATCGAGGGCCGCGAGGAACAGACAGCCGGTTTTGCGGCGGTGCACCCGCTCCATCCAGGCGACCTGTTCGGCCGCGGAGAGGCCGGCGAGATCGGCCACCCAGCCCCGCTCAGCCGCAAGATCGTCGGCCTGACCGCCGACGAGGGCGGTTGCCCCGGCCGCCTCCGCCAGCACCCGGCAGGCCTCCCCAGCCACCGCCGCGGGCAGGCCGCCGGCCAGCGTCGCAAAGGCGAGCGGTTGGAGGGCGTCGCCGCAGAGAATGGCCGTCGCCTCGTCGAACGCCCGATGGCAGGTCGGCCGGCCCCGCCGCAGGTCGTCGTCATCCATGGCGGGAAGGTCGTCGTGCACGAGCGAGTACGCATGGATCATTTCAACGGCGAGGGCTGCGGGAGCCGCCTCCTCCCACCGCCCGCCGCAGATGCGGGCCGCCTCCAGCGCGAGGGCCGGCCGGAGTCGTTTTCCGGGGGCGAGCAGGGCATGCCGAACCGCCGCCATCAGCCGGGGCGGCGCATCCTCCGAAAGCTGCGTGGCCGCTTCGAGCCGCGGCTCGATAAAAGCCTGGACCTGGGCAAGCGTCTCGGCGACGTCCGGTGCCACCGACGGCGGCGAGTCGGCCGGCACCGCAGAACGTTCAGACGGGCTCTTCATGCGGTCTTCCGGGTTCGGCCGCCGGGTCTCGTCGAGAGAACCGCTCGGGCACCAGCGGATGGTCTGTCGTTCAGGTGTCTGGGAATCGTTCCCGGCACCGCCTTCTGTGGCCCCCGGTCAGCCTCCCGGCACCGCGACGGAATCGGTGCCGCCGCTCCCCGCCGCGGGTGCAGGCGGCTGCGGCCTGCCGCAGTGCCTCCGTTTTTTACGAGGTCTCGCCCGGCTCGTCCATCCCGGGCAGCCGGGCCCGGCTCTTGGTCCCGGCCGGCCGTTTTCGTCGGCTGCGAGAGCTGGAGGCCGGATCACCGGCCGCTGCAGCTGGCTGTCCGGCCGCAGCGGGCGAGCCGGCCGCCGGCTCGAACACGGCGTTGCCGTCCGCGTCGAGCCGCACCAGCGTTGTCACCCGCTGTTCGATTTCGCTGAGTTCTTCGTGGAGCCGTCGGAGCAGCCCCACGCCTTGCTCGTAGGCGGCAATCGATTCAGTCAGGCCAAGCTCGCCCGATTCCATCGTGCGAACCAGGCGGTCCAACTGCTCAAGACGCGCCTCGAAGGTCGGGCCGCTGTCCGGCTGGCTCACATCGTCGGTCCCTTCTCGGTCTGCCGGCATCGTGGCGTTTCCTGGTGGGGCGGGGCCGCCGCTGTCGGCCGGCCGCTGGTGACTCGCGATCGATTTCAAGTCGTTGTAACTCCCAGCGCAGCATCCGCGGGAGCGGTTTCCGCGGACCGCCTGCAGTCAATCCCGCTCGGCCTCCGACCAGCTCGCTTCAACCCGGCTGCGGAGCGTGCCCGCAGCCAGCCGCGTCAGGATCATCGTGCCGGCCGGGGCCTGCTGCGACGACCGGACCGTCACCCCGGTGTCGGCCCGGCGGGTGACCGAATAGCCGCGGCTGAGCAGGCCGATCGGGCTGTTGGCCTCGAGGCGGCCGGCGGTCGCGGCGAGTCGGTCGGCGAGCCGCTGCACGGTGCCGAGGCCGAACTGCCGCAGTCGTCGGGCTTCGACGGCCAGTTGCCGCCGCTGCCGATCGACCGGCAGCCGCGGTTCGGCAAGCGAACGGCTGGTCGTCAGTTGACCAAGTCGCTGCCGCACCGCGGCGAGCTGCCGCTGGAGGTTTCGGCCGAGTGCCAGACCCGCCGCGGCGAGGCCGTCGAGCAACTGCCGCCGGTCAGCGGCGATTCGCACCGCCGCATCAGTCGGCGTCAGGCCGCGGCAGTCGGCCACGAGGTCGACGAGCGACACATCGATCTCGTGACCGATGCCGGCGATGACCGGCACCGGTGAGGCCGCGACCGCCCGCACCAGCGGCTCTTCGTTGAAGGCCCAGAGATCTTCAAGGCTGCCGCCGCCGCGGACCAGGGCAATCACATCGAGCGGTGGCGAAAGCCGCCCGGCCACCGCCAGGCTGGCGGCGAGTTCCGCCGCCGCAGCCGCACCCTGCACCCGCGACGGGACGAGGAACACCTCTGCCAGCGGCCAGCGGCCGGCGAGCGTTTCGAGAAAGTCGGCGACTGCCGCGCCAGCCGGGCTGGTGATCAGCCCGATCCGACGGGGAAATCGAGGCAGCGGTCGCTTGCGATCGGCGGCGAACAGCCCCTCGGCTTCAAGCCGTGCATGGAGCTGTCGAAGCCGGGCCTCAAGCGTGCCGGTGCCGAGGGCATGGCAGCGGTCGATCGTCAGCTGGTAGCTGCCTCGCGGCGGGTAGACCTCGATCCGGCCGTGGCAGATCACCTCCAGACCGGCGGTCGGCTCGATCGCCAGAGTCGGTCGTACCCCGCGCCAGACGACCGCCCGAAGCAGCGCCTGCTCGTCCTTGAGGCCGAGGTAGAGGTGGCCGGAGCTCGCCGCTGTCAGATTGGTCACCTCGCCGGTCACCCAGACGTCGGAGAACCCCGTTTCGAGCTGCTCCTTGACGCGGGCGGTCAGCTCCGACACGCTCTGGGCAGTGTCAGGACGCGTCGCTGATCGTCGGCTTGCGGTTGCCATGCCCGCTGAGTTTAGCGGCGGGTGCTGCCGGTGGAGAATGCCCACCATGGACTTTTTCCCCGCATGTGAACCCTCACAAAGCCGTCGGTTTTCGGATCTGCTCACGCCGCATCCTACGGCGGATCACCGTATCGACGGGTTGCTGACCGGCCGAACTGCTCGCTGCTGCCGCGATGACCGCCCGGCCGCCCATCCCCCGAGATTCCGATGCCCGCTGAACCCCCAGTTCCCAGTCAACTGCCGCCGGCTTCGTCGCGGTTTGCCCTGCTGATCGTGTTTCTGACGGTCTTCATCGACCTGCTCGGCTTCGGCATCGTGCTGCCGGTGCTGCCCCGGCAGGCCGAGCCTTACCTCAATGCGATCGGGATGCCTCCGCTGGAGGGCGGCGCGGGCGGGGCCGTGATCGGCGTTCTGTTCTCGGTCTTTTCGCTGATGCAGTTCATCTTCAGCCCGATCTGGGGCCGGCTCTCCGACCGCTTCGGCCGGCGGCCGATTCTGCTGTTGAGTCTCTCCGGTTCGGTTGTGTTCTATGCCCTCTACGGCTACGCGGTGAGCCTGCCGGCTGACCCGCTGCCGACGCGTTCGGGGGCGATCCTCGCGCTCTCGCTGATCCTGCTTGCCCGGGTCGGGGCGGGTGTTGCCGGGGCGAGTGTTGGGACGGCTGCGGCGGTGATCGCTGACTGCACGACGCCGGAGAACCGGGCCCGCGGCATGGCGCTGATTGGCATCGCCTTCGGCGGCGGCTTCACGCTCGGGCCGCTGATCGCCTACTTCGGCCTCGCCGTTTTCGATGAGGCCCGCTGGGGTGTCGGGGCGATTGCCTCGCTGCTTTCGGGTGTCGCGCTGCTCATCGCGATCTTCGTCTTCCGCGAGACGCGGCGGCCGGGGGCCGGGGCCTCGAAGGAGTTTCCGAGCGTCGCGCGGTCGCTGGCGGTTTTGCAGATGCCGATGATCGGCGGGCTGGTCCTGGTGTACTTCCTCACGATCTTCGCAATGGCCGGCTTCGAGTCGACGCTGGCGTTGCTGACAAAAGCCGCCTTCGGGATGGGGGACGATGCGAATTTTCTCGTCTTTGCCTCAATCGGGTTCGTGCTGATGCTCGCCGGCGGCGGCTACCGGCCGCTGGCAAAGCGGTATCCGGAGCGGCGGCTGCTCGCCGTCGGCGTGACCCTGATGCTGATCGGGCTCGCGGCTGTCGGAACGATTGCCGCAGTCCTCTCTGGCGGGGACCCGGCCGGTGCGACTGGAATGTGGCCCCCGGCCTTCTATGCCGCAGCGTCGGTCGCCGTCTGTGGCTTTGCCTTTGTCAATCCGTCGGTGTCGGCGATTATCTCGCGACGGGCCGATGCCGAGCGGCAGGGAGAGGTGCTCGGCGTCAATCAATCCTTCGCGTCGCTGGCCCGGATTCTGGGACCTCTGGCCGGCCTGACGCTGTTTTCGCTGCACCCCTCCCACGCATTGCCCTACGCGGGCTCAGTCGGCGTGCTGCTGATCGTCGTCGGCCTGTTGCGAAAGACGACCGCCGAACCCGACGGAGCTGTCACGGCTCCTCCGGGGTGACTGGTTCGTCATCCGGGCCGCGGCAGAACTCTTCGCGGCGAAGGCCGTACTGGTCGAGTTTCCGGTAGAGCGTGGCCCGGCTGATGCCGAGCGACTCAGCAGCGTCGGGAACCCGGCCCTCCGCCCGCCGCAGCGCCTCCCGCACGAGCAACTGCTGCCAGTCGTCGAGCCGCAGCGAATCTCCGAAAAGCTCCGACGCCCGCAACGGTTCGGGGGCGTTGCCGGGCCCCTCGGCCATCGTGCGGAACTGTTCGGGTGTCGCCTCGATGGTGTCGACGGTCGCCAGCGACAGGCCGATGGCCGGTGGGGCCGGCGTCCGGCCGCCGCGGTGGCCGGCACAGGCAGCCGACGCCAGGCTGGCGAGGGCGACCAGAAAGTCGAAGTCGCTCTCCCGCAGGCTGCCGCGACAGGAAGTCGCGCAGACCGCTGCCCAGGGCCTGTCATCGTCGAGCACGGGAACGCAGGCGAGGTCGTGGTCGGCCTCTGGCGGGGTCGCCGCCGACGCGGCGCGGGCGATCCAGACGGCCTGCCCGTCCTGGGAGAGCTGCTCGCAGGCTGAGGCGGTCACCCGGGTGGCGAGATCGCCTCCGGCGGGAACCTGCAACACCGGCGACAGGCTGCCGCCCGGTTGGACTTCGAACCAACCGACCGCATCGGCGCCGGTCTGTTCGACGGCGAGTTCAACCGCCGCCGCAATCACGTCATCGACCGACCGGGAGGCGAGCAACTGGATGCTCATCTGGTACAGCAGCAGGGTTCGTCGGCTGTCGTCATTCCTGCCCACCCCCGATCGCCGCAGGGCCTCGCCTTCGACTTCACCGACCGGGCCGCAGCGAACAATCCGCTCTGACCGGTCCGTGCAGGTCTCGGCCGATCGCCGGGAAAACGTCCGAAAGATCAGCTCCGTGGTCCCGATCCGCACGGTCATGCCGGGCTCCAGCGTCGCCTCATCGACGCGGAGTCCGTCGACCCAGGTGCCGTTGCGGCTGCCGAGATCCCGCACCTGCCAGCGACCGTCCTGCGGGTCGCGTTCGATGAGGGCATGCCCGCGGCTCGCCAATCGGTCGGGGACGACAATGTCGGCTTCGGTCGACCGGCCCAGGGTGTTGCTCCGGTCGGGGTCGAGGACAAAGCTCGGTCCGTTGCGTTGACCGATCCGCAGCACCAGCGCTGCGGCAAGCCGCACGGTTGTCGAGCCCGGCAGCGTGGCCGGGCGAGCGGGCGGTGCAGGGAGTGAGACGCTCGACATCGATCGGGTTCCTCATGCCACAGGCGTGAAGCCGCTACTATAGCGGCATGAAACACGCTGCTGAACCATCCCCGACATCGAAGGGGGGGGCTGGCGGGCCGCTCCCGGCAGGCTTGCGGTCGCGAGACCTTCCGCGCGGCCTGGGGCTGGCAGTCATTGGGCACGGCACGGCGAACGCGACCGGAGCCGCCGAGACGGCGGAGATCGCCGCCACGATTGGACGGTTGCTGCCCAATGTGCCGGTGGAACTCGGCTATTTGGAGGTGATCGAGCCGTCGATCGACATCGCCGTCGAGCGGCTCGCGGCCCGGGGATGCCGGGAGATTCTCGCCCTGCCGCTGCTGTTGTTCGCCGCCGGTCACGCCAAACGCGACGTGCCTGCCGCGCTGACCGCGGCCGCCTGTCGCCGGGGGCTTGCTGTCCGGCAGGCCGCCCCGCTCGGGCTGCATCCCGAAATCGTCACGCTGATGCGGCAGCGGTATCTGCAGACGGTGGCCGACCTGCCGCCGGCTGCCGGGGGCGAGGCGGTGCTCGTCGTCGGTCGCGGATCGAGTGACCCGACTGCAGCCGCCCAGCTTTGGGCGGTCATCCGCAAGAGTTTCGCGACCGTGCGTCGCCTCGCGACGGCGCCGGTGAGAATCGGTTTCGTGGCGGCCGCGCGGCCGACCCTCGATGAGGCGATTGCCGAATTGAGCCGGCCGCAGCCGGGCCGGCCGGGGATCGGTCGGGTGGTGGTGCAGCCGCACCTGCTGTTTCGCGGCCATGTTGAAAGCCAGATTGCGGACCGACTGCACCAGGCCCGCGCCGCTCACCCGGAGGTCGAATGGCTGCAGGTTCCGCGGCTCGGCGCCGCTGCGGAGGTTGCCCGGGCCCTGATCGACCGCGGGATTGAAGCGGTCCGCGACAACCAGCCGGGCCGGTCGTGACCGGAAGCCGGCCCTCCCGCCAGCCTGGAACGACCGGCTCTGCGGACCCCGGGGAAGAAAACATCTCGTCACAGCCGCGGGAAGTCGTCACAATGAACGGGATCGGCGGCGCGTTCTCGTGGCCAGCCGAGGGCCCGACCCGCTCCGCCATGGCTCAAAGGTGATTCGGTGGAGGACACGTTTTTGAGGGAGTCTGCCGCGTGAATCAACTTCGTCCCCTGTCGGCCGCTGCCGTTCGCCCTCAGATCAGGCCCTGTCGTTGGGTCTGCTGCCTCGGGGCGATGCTCCTCGTGCTTCCGCTTGCCGCTGCGGCGCCGACCCAGCAGGGCGGCCCCGTCCCCGGGCCGAACGACCGCCAGATCACCCTCGCGGTGAAAAGCTACCTGGAACGGGAGCATTTCCTGCGGCAGCCGATCGATGACCAGGTCGCCGGCCGCTGGTTCGACACCTTCATGGAATCGCTCGACCCGATGAAACTCTATTTCATCAAGGCCGACATCGATGACTTCGCTCGCAAGAAGTCGATCCTCGATGATCTGGTGCAGCGGGGCGATGTCAGCTTTGCCTACGAGGTCTACGACCGCTTCCTGAAGCGGGTCGACGAACGGCTGCCCTGGATCGAGGAACTGCTCGACCGCCAGCCCGATTACACCCGCGACGAATCGATCGTCATCGACCGTGACGCGGCAACCTGGGCGACGTCGCCCGCCGAGGCCCGTGACAAGTGGCGAAAGCGGATCAAGTACGACCTGTTGGTGCAAAAAATGGAGAAGACGCCCCGCGACGAGGCGCTGAAAAAGCTCCGGCGGCGGTATCGCAGCTTTGCCAAGCGAATGCACCAGATGAATGCCGACGAGCTGCTCGAAACCTACCTGTCGTCGCTGACCAGCTCGCTCGACCCGCACACCAGCTTCATGTCGCCGGGCACGTTGGAAAACTTCGAAATCGGCATGCGGCTGCAGCTCGACGGCATCGGGGCGTCGCTGAAATCTGAGGACGGCTACACGACTGTCGCCGAACTGGTGCCGGGCGGGGCGGCCGACAAGGACGGCCGGCTGAAAAAAAAGGACCGCATCGTCGGGGTCGGGCAGGGCCGCGAGGGTGAGATGGTCGACGTCGTCGACATGAATCTCAACGAAGTGGTCAAGCTGATCCGCGGTGAGCGGGGAACCGTCGTGCGGCTCAAGGTGATTCCGGTCGGCCAGACGGTGCCGACGGTCTATGACATCGTCCGGGCGAAGATCGAGCTTCAGGACAGCGCCGCCCGGGGCGAAGTGATCGAAGAGGGCAGCAAGCCCGATGGCAAGCCCTGGCGGATCGGCGTCATCAATCTGCCGAGCTTTTACATGGACATGGCGGCCGCCCGTCAGGGGCAGGCCGACTACAAGAGCAGCACCCGCGACTGCCGCCAACTGCTGGAGGGTTTCCGGCAGCAAAACGTCGACTGCGTCGTGCTCGATCTGCGGAACAATGGCGGCGGCTCGCTGCCCGAGTCGATCTCGCTGACGGGCCTGTTCATCGACACCGGGCCGGTCGTTCAGATCAAGGATGCCGATCAGCGGGTTCAGCAGTACGACGACCTCGAGCCGGGCGTCGCCTGGGACGGCCCGCTGGTGGTGCTGGTCAACAAGTTCAGCGCCAGCGCCAGTGAGATCGTCGCCGGAGCGATTCAGGACTACCACCGGGGGCTGGTGATCGGCGACGCCGCCACCCACGGCAAGGGCACCGTCCAAAGCCTGCTCGACCTGGGGCGACAGCTCTTTCAGCGGCTGCCAAACGCCCCGTCGTTGGGAGCGATCAAGATCACAATGCAGCAGTTTTATCGTCCCAGCGGCCTCAGCACGCAACTGGAGGGCGTCAAAAGCGACGTCGAACTCCCGAGCATCACCAACCATCTTCCGGTCGGCGAGTCAGACCTCGACAACGCCATTCCCTTCGACAAGGTGGAACGGGCCGACTACACGCCGACCGGGCAGGTGACCGAACCGGTGTTAAAGATGCTGCGGGAACGATCAGCCCTGCGGGTGGCCGATGACGAGGAGTTCCAGGAACTTGCCAAAGACATCGCCCGCTACGAGAAACGGAAGAACGACAAGACGCTGTCACTGCTCGAAAGCGAGTTCGCCAAACAGTGGAACGAGGGGAAGGCGGCCGAAAAAGAAGAGCAGGAGAAGCAAGAGGAGAATGCGGGACCGAGGCGGCCGGTCGTGACCCGCGACTTCTACTTTGACGAGGCGATGCGGGTCACCGCCGACTATCTCGCGGCCCTCGCCGGCGTCGTTCCCGGGCTGGCACAATCTGAGAAAGCGACCGCACCGCCCCGGCTGAAGGCGGCCCGGTAACCGGTCTCAGCCCCGGGCCGGCCGCTCGACCTGCGACGCCAGCAGCCGGCCGACCGCCAGCAGCGGGTCGGCAGCCACCGGCCCGCGTCCGAGGTCTGTCCAGACCTGCCGGGGATCGACCCGCTTATCGCCACCGCGGCTCCGGCTGGCGATCGGCGACCACCGGGGTGGCGGGCAGTTGGCGAGGCGGGCGAGCCCTTCGTACCAGTCTCGTCGGCGCAGCGGGCGGCCGTCGGAGACGACGTAGAGCGGCTGCGGTGCGGGCAGGTCGGCCAATCCGCAGACGACATCGGCAGCATCGTCGACGTGGATCAGGTTGAGCCAGCTCTCGGGGTCGGCGGCCAGGGGGCGGCCCGCCTGCAGGTCGGCCAGCCGGGGCAGCCGGCCGGGACCGTAGAGGCCGGCCAGGCGGACCGCGATTCCCGGTCCCAGACGATGCTGCTGCAGGAGTCGTTCGGCCTCGACGAGCACCCGGCCGGCCTCGCGGGAGGGGCTGGGAGGGGTCGACTCGGTGACGGTCGAGCCGCCGTCATCTCCCCAGACGCCGGTGGAGCTAATGAAGATCACCCGGGGCCGGCCGGGCAGGGAATCAAGCAGGCGAGCCAGCCCGGCGACATGCACGTCGCGATAGCTCGCGGTCGCCGATCGGTCGAAGCCAACGGCCCAGAGCACGGTGTCGACGTCGGGCAGCTCGGGCAGTCTTGAGGGGGAGCCGGCCGAGGCTGTGACGTCGCCGACCAGCGGCCTGATGCCGGCGGCGGCGAATGCCTCGGCTCGGGTGGGGCTGCGGGTGGTAGCGAACACGGCGTCTCTACGGGTAAGCCACCGGCTGGCGACCCGCTCGCCGAGATAGCCGCAGCCAACGATCAGCCGTCGGGCATCAGAGATCGGGGGCGGGTCAGTCATCGAGTCGGTTCCCGAGGGAGTCGGGCAGCCCGGCAGCCTGTCGTTCCAGCCAGCTGCTCAGAATGACCTGGGCCGCCACCGCGTCGTGCCGGGCCTGTTTGCGGCCCCGGGAGAGGCGGGCCGGACGCAGCAGGCCCGCCGCCTCCCGCGAGGTGTAGCGTTCGTCCTGAAAGGCGATTGGCCTTCCGGTTGTCTCACCGAGCCAGTCGGCAAACTGCTCGACCTCGGCCGACATCTCGCTGGTTCGGCCGTCGGTGTGGACCGGCAGGCCGACGACGAAGCCGGCGATCTCCTCGCGTTCGACGAGGTTCCGAAAGAAGCTGGTGTCGGCCCGGCGGTCACCGACGGTCTCGCGGATTTCCAGCGGGCTGGCGATGAGCCGCTCGGCGTCGCAGATCGCAATGCCGATCCGCCGCCGGCCATAGTCGATGCCCGCCAATCGGCCGGGAGGCAGAGAATCGCTCACGGCTGGCCACCAGCGGCGGTCGTCGGCTCGCCGAACCGGCCCTCGCGGAGGAAAGCGAGCGTCGCCTCCTGCACCCCGCGATGCCGCATCATTCGCGAATGCCGCACCGGCAGGACGAGAAAATCGTCGACACCGTCAAGCCGGGTTTCAGCAACCCGGACGACGGCATCGTCGTCACCATCGAGCAGCACCGTGAAGCCGCGACCGTCCCCCTTCCCACCGGCGATGATGCCGTATTCAAACTCGGGCGTGCGGAGTTCCCGGGCGATCGAATCCCAGTGCAGCACCAGTTCCCGGCCGGCCCCTGCTGCCAGGGCTGTCAGCAGGCTGTTGCCGGCCGCCAGCCGGGCCAGGTCGGAACCCTGGTTCGGCGGTCCGAGCATCACCATCCGACGGATCCGGCTGATCGATCTGGGGTCGGCCATCCCGAGCCAGCGCCGCACGACGAGGTTGCCCATGCTGTGACCGACAAAGCTGACGCCGGTGATGTCGGGCAGGCCGGCCAGTACCCGGGCAAGCGCAGCAGCGTGGGTTGCGAGTCCGGCCCGGGGGCTGGCGTAGCCGAACGTCATGACGGTGGCGTCGAGCCCCCGTTGCAGATGGTCGACCAGCGGTTGCATCGCCCGCCGGCTTTCGCCGAGACCGTGCAGCACAAGCACGACCTCGCCGGCGATCGCCGGAATCTGGCGCTGCTGCCGCAGGCGGTCGAAGGTCGCCAGGCAGTCGGCCACCGAGCCCTCCGCGACGACCTCGTCGGCGGGGTTGAGAATCCGGCCCCGGCTCGCGGCGTCACCGACCCGCCGCTGCACCCGCCAGTCGCCAACAACCCGTTCGTCCGACCATTCAAGGCCCTCCGTCGCCGCTCTGACACCGTCGAGCAGGCCGTCAATCCAGCCCTGCCGCGGGATCGCTCCCGGGGGCGGGTCGAGTTCCGCGGCCAAGGCTCCGCCGACGGGCAGGCCCAGTCCGAACGCAAGGCAGAGGCTGCCGGCTGAGACCAACCGGGCCAGGCTGCAGTTCGTCAGAGATAGTCGTGCCATCCGCGGTTTTCCAGTTCGGCAACCACCCGGCGAATCTGCTCTTCGCAGCGGCGTTCGGCCACGAGCGTCGCGTCATCAGTATGCACAACCAGCATATCCCTCAGACCCAGCGTGACGACGAGGTGGTCGGCGGTGGTGTGAACGATAAGGTCGTTGGACTCGATTCCGAGATGGCGACCAACCACCGTGTTGCCGGCGGCGTCGCCACCCCGCTGGCGGGCGACCGCCGACCAGCCACCGAGGTCATCCCAACCAAAGAGGGCCTCAATAACAGCAACATCGTCAGCATGTTCCAGCACGGCATAGTCGATGGAAACCCCCTTGATCGCGGCGAACTCCTCGGCGAAGACCCGGTCACGGTCGGGGGTGTCCCAGGCGGCCGCGATGGTTTGGAGGTGGGCCAGGCAGTCGGGCTGATGCTGTTTGAGGGCCGCGATGATCGTGGCGGCACGCCAGACAAAGATGCCGGCGTTCCAGAGGTAGTTCCCGGCGGCGACATATTCCTCGGCTACCGCCACGGGAGGCTTTTCGCGGAACTCGGCAACCCGGTTGGCCGGGGCCTGGCCCCGTTCTGTCGGCAACGGGTCACCCTGCCGGATGTAGCCGTAGCTGGGGGATGGCGAGGTGGGCCGGATCCCAAACGTCACCAGCCGGTTGGGAGCAGCGTCGACGAGAGCGGTCGCCTGGGCGAGGGCGTCCCGAAACCCGGCGGCCGGCTCGATGACATGATCACTTGGCATCACTGCCATCGTCGCGTCGGGGTCGTGCTGAAGCACCAGCAGGGCTGCCAGGCCGATGCAGGGGGCGGTGTCCCGCTTGCAGGGCTCGCCGACGACGGCGGTCGCCGGCAGGCTGGGCAGCTGCTGTCGAACCGTCGCCGTCAGCCGGGCATTGGTGACGACGAGGGTCCGGTCCGCCGGGACGAGCCCCTCAAGCCGGCCGACGGTGTCCTGCAGCAGCGTCGCCTGGCCGGCCAGCGGCAGCAGCTGCTTGGGAAGGGCCGCCCGGCTCGAGGGCCAGAAGCGGGTGCCGGAGCCACCGGCCATGATCACAGCATGAAGCATTGGGAGTGTCTGCGGGGCCGGGATTCCTGGTGCAGTCGCACCCGCTTTTGTAGCAAATTCCGAAAAAACCCTCTGTGATGCGGCCTTCGGGCCAAAGTCCTCCGGCTGCTGCCCCGCTGCCGGGGCGACCGCTTTGCGGACAGGTGCCGGCAGAACCGGCCCGACCGAGCGGCGGGAAAGCCGCCGAGGGGCACCAAATCGCCGGTAGACGGTCCATCACACCCGCTGCCGCTGGAGCCGGCGGCAGAATGTCTTCACGGGCCGCGAAGCCACTCAGTCCCCGTCTGCCCTCACGACCATTGGCCGGTCGATCGAGTTGCCCGGGAGCCCGCCGACGGCAGCGAGCTTGCGGAGGTCGTCGTCGTCGAGAATGGTCGCTGTGTCGAGTTCGACGTCGATCCCGTCGGCCACGGAAATGCCGGCGGCTGCAAGATGTCGCCGGGCATAGGCGACGACCGCCAGACGAACCGATTCGGGAGAGTCACTGGGGCTGCCGCTGGGATTTTTCAGCGGGGCGAAGCCCTCGGCAGCTGTCACCTCGGCGACGGTCACGCGGTTCGCCAGGGGCATCAAATCGAAAATGAACCGCTCGAATTTGCAGGCATTGGGTCGGTCCGGCCGCGTCAGCCGGCCGGCTTCGTCGAGGAACGGCACCTTCTTGTGAGCCACGTGGAGCGGCAGGCTGTCGGCGGCTGCGGCGGTGTGCTCGAGGAACTCCCGGCGGAAGGCATGAATCGCGATGCTGCCGGCGTGGAATCGCAGCCGGCCGTCGGCGAGCCGTTCTGCGGCGAGGCTCTCCGGCAGGTCGCTGTACTCAACGACCCGGGTGACGCCGTCCTGAACCACC